>JBJKPT010000744.1:0-3016 GCA_046706045.1 Desulfobacterales bacterium | reverse complement strand
CGAAAGAGGAGGTCGTCGAAAAACCAGATCCCGGCGGCCGACTTGAGTTCGTCCAGGCGCCGGTTCACGGATTCCAAAAAGTCATGCTCCAAGCCTCAGAGAAGCATTCGGATCGTTGCATCCAGGGCCTTGGCCGCGTCGAGGAATGCCGCACACCGATCAAAAAAAGGGTGGCGTGGCGGCGATTGCCCCTTGCGGGTATGCCCCATGATGGCGTCGGCCCGGAACCGATCCATGGCCTCGGGCGGGGGAAGCTCCGGCAGCGAGGCATCGAAAAAATCGTCCAGGTCCGAGGCGAGCTTCGCCACCCGTTGTTCCCGGGGCGAAGGGCCGCCGTCGCGGGCCTCGACCCCGCCGTAAACGCTGCCCTTGAGGGCCGGGTCATGGAGGCAGGAAACGATCGCGGCCCGGTTTTCCGCCCATAAGCGGCCCAGGTCCCGAAACCCCGATGCCACCCGTTTCACCGCGACCGGGTCCAGATCGGCGGTCGGGGCCAGAATACGCAACCCGCGTGCGTTCAGGACGTTGTATCGCCGTACGAAATGGGCCGGGCCGCCGGTCAAGGATTCGATGCGGCGGGTGACCAGGCCCGGCAGCGGATAAATGCGCCGGCGCCAGAAATCCGCCGCTGTCCGGGTCACGTAGGGAAGCGTGTCGGAGACGAGTTCCGCGTCAAAAGGGACCCCGGTTTCAAAGGCGTTTTCCTGGAGAAGCCGATGGCAGAAGCCGTGGATGGTATGAATGGCCGCCTCGTCAAAATCGGAAATCGCCTGACGGACCCGGCGGACGGCATCGGAATCCCCGGCCAGTCGGCCGGCCAGGGTCGCAATCACGGAATCGGTGCCGGGGTCGCCGTCAACGGCCGCCAGCACCGCGGCCAGGGTCTGCCGAATGCGGGCCGTGAGCTCGGCGGTGGCGGCCTGGGTATAGGTCACGACGAGGATCTCGCGGACCGAAAGCCCGGTCTCGACCACGAGGCGGGCGTAAAGGCTTGCGATGGCGTGGGTTTTTCCGGCGCCGGCGCTGGCTTCGATCAGATGGGTCCCGGTGACGGGCCCCGTCATCGGATCAAAGGGAGAAAACGTCGGCATCACCGGATCCCGTCCGTCGCTTCGGCCGGCTCCCGGTCCAGGATTTGCCGGATCTTGCCCGAGAGATCCCGGATGCCGAAGGGTTTCTGGATAAACCCGACGGCCCCCTGGTCGATGAGCCGCCGGGTCTCTTCGTCCATGGCATGCCCACTGGAAAGCAGGACCCGCACCCGGGGGGACTCCCGGTGCATGGCGAGAAAAAGATCGCCTCCGCCCATTCCGGGCATGATCATGTCGATGAGCACGAGATCGATCCCGGATCGTCCGTCCCGCCACAGGTCCATGGCTTCCGGACCGCCGGCCGCGGTCAGGACCCGGTAGCCGAGGGCTGCCAGCATCTTTTCGCCCACGTCCAAAATCATGGGATCGTCATCGACCAGCAATATCGTTTCCGTTCCCCGGTGCATTTCCGGCGACGGCTCGGGATGCTCCCGGACCGGCGCTTTCGCGGCCGGGAAGTAGATGACGAACCGGCTCCCCTGCCCGGGCGTGGAGGTCACGTCGATGAATCCGCAATGGGCTTTTACCGTGCCGTAAACCGAGGCCAGCCCCAGGCCCGCCCCCTTGCTTAGATCCTTGGTGGTGAAAAAGGGTTCGAAAATATGGGATATGACCTCGGCGGGAATGCCGGCGCCGGTGTCTTCCACCACCAACTCGACATGGGGGCCCGCCTTGAGCCGGTAAGGTTTTTCGGAGAGATCGGCATGGGAGACGACCCGGGTGCGGACCGTGATTCGGCCGCCGTCTGGCATGGCGTCGGCGGCATTCACAAAGAGGTTCATCAGCACCTGCTCGATCTGACCGCGATCGGCCATGATCCCGGGCAGGGCCGGATCCATATCGAGTTCCATGCGGATGGCCGAGTGCGGCATGCCGAAGGCATCGGCCAGCTCGGTGATCAGCCGATTCAGGTTCAAAGGCTGAATCTCGAATTTGCCTTCCCGGGCAAAACCGATGAGCTGCGCCGTGAGCCGGCCGCCGGCGGCGACCTGGGTTTCGATTTTTCGAAGCATGTCGTGGTGGGGATGGTCTTTCGGGGTATTGAGGCGCACAAGGGAGGTGTAGCCCTGGATGCTCATCAACAAGTTGTTGAAATTGTGCGCGATGCCGCCTGCCAGGGTGCCCACGGCCTCCATCCTCTGGGCCTGGTAGAGCTGATCGCGGAGCCGCCGCTGCTCCGAGATGTCCTGGAACATGCCCAGGGTGCCGGTGAGTTCGCCGGTGCCGTTGCGGATCAAGGATATGGTCATATGGACATCGAGCAGGCCGCCGTCGCGGCATTTCAACCGGCACTCGTGATCGCGCAGCGCCCCGTGGCGTCGAAGGGCCTCCGCGATGCGGCGCACCGCCTCGCCGCCCTCTTCGTAAAACCGGCCGGCCGGCAGCCCCGTCATCTCGTCGGGCCCGTAGCCGAGCATGGCCCGGGCCGAGGGGTTGGCATAGGTCGTGTGGCCCGCAAGGTCGGTGGTCACGATGCCTTCGATGGAACTGGCCAGGACGTCTTCCAAAAACCGCTTGGTGGCTTCCAGTTCCCGGCCCAGGTCGTCTCCCTCGCAGCCCCGGTTCACGGTCGCCTCCCGATGGCAAGGGCCGAACCAAACGGTTCAGGATGAATAATAAGCGGCGTTTTCCCGGATATACCCTTCGGTGAGATCACACCCATAGGCTTCGGCATTCCCCTCTCCCATACCCAGATCCACTTCGATTTCAATGGTTTGGTGACCCAATAACCGACGGACCCGGGCTTCGTCGAAGTCGACCCGGGTGCCATCGGCAAAGACGAGGGTATCGTTTATCCGGACCCGGATCCGTTCCATGGCCATGGCGCAGGTGAAGCATTTGCCGACGGCCATGAGCACGCGGCCGATGTTGGGGTCGGCGCCATACGCCATGGTCTTGATCAACGGCGAGTTGACCAGGCTCTT
>JBJKPT010000743.1:0-2020 GCA_046706045.1 Desulfobacterales bacterium | reverse complement strand
CGATGCTCTGCTCGGCCGACACTTTCGGCGAAAGTCCCGAATGTTGGGCCAATTTGCCTTTGCGGGAGGCGCAGCCCATGCCCAGGTTCTTGATGGTGCCGCCGAAACCGGACAGTTCGTGCCCCTTGAAATGCGCCACCGATACCAGTGCATCGGCTTCCACGATGTCCGTGCCGATATAAACCGATTCGAAATGCTTCTGGTGGATGGGAACCGCGGTTTCGTTTTTGCCGCGCAGACCATCGGCGATGACCAGGGGTGCCTGGACAACCGTGTAGGCAAAGCCATTGGCCATGGCGGTGGTCAGGTGATGGGGGGCGTCGCTGCGGGTGCCGGCGTAGAGGGTGTTGGCATCGGTGAGAAAGGGCACCCCGCCGGCCTGTTTGATCATCTCCACCACCTTGCGGACATACACCGGGCGGATGAAGGCGGCATTGCCCATCTCGCCGAAATGGATCTTCACCGCCGTCAGGTCACGCTTTTCGATGACGGCCGCTAAACCCGCGGTTTCCACGAGTCGCCCGATTTTAGCGATGAAATTTTCCTTGACCGTGGCCCGCATATCGATGAAATAAACCTTGCTGTTCATGGCGTTCTCCGGTGTTTGGTATTGGATGGAAGGGTGCAATCTTAGAGAAAATTCAGATTTTTTTCCTCTATCGTTCCCGCCGATGCTTGTCAAGCGCATCAGCCTTGTAGGTCGGATTGAGGAACGAAACCCGACATGACCGCTGCATGGATTGCCTCTTCCCCCGGGCGATTGTTGGGCTCGGGAGCATTACCCGGTTCTCACGACTCTCGTTGTCGTAATCGTGGTCGGCTTTCGATTACGACAACGATTACGACAACGACAACGACAACGAGAAGGACAAGGACAAGAACCAGGTAATGCTCCCGTTGGGTTTCGCTGCGCTCTACCCAACCTACCCATCCGGCGGTCTGCTGAAAATTCTTACGGCCGGATTTTTACATGCGATTGCCCTGGCTGACGGCCCGGAAGCTCTGGAAAAAGGGAATCGAATAGGTTATAAATTTCATTTTCAAACAGGCTCTCAAGGAAATGTTCTATTATGGATCTAAAAATCAAACTGACCCTGTTGGAACGAATGCTCGACATCTATGATGCGTTTATCAGCGGATTTGATCTGGCGTGCGAAAAATTCTGTGCCCACTGTTGTACCGCCAATGTGACCATGACCACGCTGGAAGGTTACCGAATCTTCGCCCACCTGGAAAAAAGCGGCCAAACCGGATGTCTGAAAACCATCTCCCGGCAGTCCCACCCCGGCCGTTTTACCCCTTTGGTTTCCATCAACCGCATGGCCGATATCTGTTCCCGGGGCGACGACCCGCCCGAGGAACAAATGGACCCCGATGCCGGCCCCTGTCCGGTGCTGACGGACGATGCCTGTCCGCTGTATGCCGTGCGGCCCTTTGGTTGCCGCTGCTTGGTGTCCGCCAAAAATTGCGGCGAGACCGGCTTTGCCGACATGGATCCATTTATCCTCACGGTCAATGACGTCTTCCTCCAGCATCTGGAACATATCGACGCCCAGGGGTTTACGGGCAACTTCGCCGATGTGATGCAGTTCCTCGAATCCGGGAGCAACCGGCAAAACTACGCCAACGGCCGGCTGGGGCCGCCGCCGGCCGGGCTGGTGACGAATCAGCCCGTTTTCGTGCTCATGATTCCGCCCGAGCATCGGGAACGGATTGCACCCTTGATGAACCAGATACGGCGTATCCATATTTAGTGTCCATCCGCAAAAGGCACCTTTCGCCCGATTTCGGCGTTGACCGGCAAATTCGAATCCTCAAAATATTTGGTATATTCCTCCGGTTCGAATTTGTCGTCCGCCTTGAACTCGGGTGAAATCTACCATTTCCGGACGGACACGATACCGTGACCATCCTCATGTGATTTGCAGTCCCCGGCGGGGTGTGATAATTTCTTGAACAACGTCCGCAAAAACACAAGGAATACGTTCAATGCAAACCTACCCCATCCCCATGGTCCCCG
>JBJKPT010000742.1:0-1921 GCA_046706045.1 Desulfobacterales bacterium | reverse complement strand
TTTTCTCCCTGGCCGGCACCAAGCTGCACCACTACGTCGTCTACGGGTACGTGCCGCTCTTTTTATTCATGGGCCAGTCCGCGGAAAAGATCCGCCGTCCCCTTTTGCAGGTTCTCTGGGCGGTCGGCTTCGCGCTGATCGTCGGCGTGCTGCCGGCCGTCGCCTCCCGGATCGCGCCCCTGATCCACGACGATTTCGCCCGGGTGGTGATTGCCGGCGCCGTGGCACGCTTCGGCCCCTGGCACCTGTGGATCATGCTTGCCGCGGCCGCGGCCTTCCTCGGTATCGGCACCATTCGGGCCTTGAAGCCCCACTGGCGCACCTTTGCCATGGGTGCGCTTTTCATGGCGATCGTCAATTTTTACCTCATTCCCATTGTCGGCGACGTCATGCAGACCCCGGTAAAGGATGCGGCCCTGCTGGCAAAAGCCCGAGGGTACACCGTGGTGATGTGGCAGTGCGATTATCCCTCGTTTGACGTCTACCTGGGCAAACCCGCCCTGCAGCGCAAACCCGTGCCCGGCGACGTGGTCATCACCAAGGTGACCAAGCTTGCGGGCGTCAAACGGCAGCAGATCCTTTACGAAAAGCACGGGGTCGTACTAACGCGGATTCTGGAGTTTTGATCCATGCGGTTGAGCATCGTCATTCCGGCATACAACGAATCGGACCGGATCGTCACCACCCTCACGGAGACCATCGCCTACCTGGAACGCAGGGGTCTGGACGCGGAAATCCTCGTGGTGAGCGACGGCAGCACGGACGATACCGGTGACGTGGTGCGGGACTTTTCCGCCACCACCCCGGTGCCGGTCCGGTTTCTCGAATACTTTCCCAACCGCGGCAAGGGCTACGCCGTTCGCTACGGCATGCTCCGGGGTGAGGCCGATGTGGTGATGTTCATGGACGCCGACTACGCCGTGCCCATTTCCACCGTCGAAGCCGGGCTCACCGTGCTGGCGGCCGGCCATGACGTGGCCATTGCCTCGCGGGCCCTTTCCGGCAGCCGGGTGGATCGCCACCAGAATTTTTTTCGCGAGCGCTCGGCGAAACTCTATACGCTGGTTCAGAACCTCTATCTCGGTTTTTCCTACCCGGACACCCAGTGCGGGTTCAAGCTGTTCACCCGCCGGGCCGCCCGGGCCCTATTCTCCCGGCAGCAGCTCACCAGCGTGATCTTCGATCCGGAAATTCTCTGGCTCGCCAAGCGGCAGGGATTTTCCGTGGGGCAGTTCCCGGTTCATTGGACCCATATCGAAAACTCCCGCATCCAGTACGACAGCCTGAAGAAATCCCTGTTCGTGTTTCAGGAGTTGTTCAGGATCCGCCTCTTGCATCGATAACGGGTGTCCATCCTAGGATCGGCAATTTTGCGTGAGTTCAAGGCGAGAGGACGATTTGAACCGGAGGAATGGAGGGCTATTTCGAGGATTCAAATCGAGGCGCCCAACGCAGAAATCGCGCAAAAGGGCCATTTTGGGATGGACACTATTCCCCCGTCCGGATGTCGTTTTGGTTCGGCGGAATCCATCGCAGGCCGCCCTTGAACCCATAGGCCCGGTAGAGGTAGAGGACCTTGGCGGGGATGTGGTCGCCGCCGATGCGGCCAAAGATCGACGGCCGGAAGATCGTGAGCTTTTCCGGCGGGTCCACCCGGGTAAAAACCTGGCGCAACCGCTCCAGGCCTCCGGGTGGCGGATCGGTGACCCCGACGGCATCCCAGCCCAGGCGGTCGGCGTCCGTAAACCAGTCGTCGTAGACGTTGGGCCGGTCCCATCGGTTGATGGACAGGGTCTGGGGTTGCCCGGGGACGTAGAAGGCCAGTTCGCTGGCCGTCTGGTAGTCGGTGCCGAAGTAAAAGGTGTGTTCGGGGCGGGGCATGGTGGCCTCCAGGGCGACTGCCTTCTGGCCCAGCACGTCC
>JBJKPT010000741.1:0-10492 GCA_046706045.1 Desulfobacterales bacterium | reverse complement strand
GTTGGAAAGATGCCCGCTGCGGCCCTTGATCCGTTGCTTGAGGGGCCATGGGTACGAACCGGTTTCAAGCATCACCGGACAGTGGTTGGCTTCGAGGATGAGGGTGTCGCAACCGCCAAGATGCATCCGGACCATATGGGTGACGATCCCGAGATCCGTTGCGATGCCGAGCCGCGCACCTTCCGCGGACACGGTGAAGCCTGCGGGGTCCCGGGCGTCGTGAGACGTCGAGAAGGGGTGGATGCGCAGCCCTCCTATGGAAAAGGCGTCGCCGCAGGTGATCCGGACGCTCTCGTAGAGCCTTCCGATCTGGAGGCCCCCCGCGGCCAGGGTTCCGGCCGTGGAAAAGACCGGCAGCCTGTGACGGCGGGACATGACCCCCACGCCCTGGAGGTGATCGCTATGCTCATGGGACACCACGATCGCGTCGAGGCGGGCCGGATCGAGATTCCGGGATGCCATCCGCCGGGCGATTTCCTTTCCGGATAACCCGGCATCGAAGAGAACATGGGTGATGCCGTCCGTGACGTAGATGGCGTTTCCCTTGCTGCCGCTGCCCAGCACGCAAAACGAAAGGGCGGGACAAATCCGTGGGGTGTCGGCCGGATCAAGGCGCATGGGGTTCATTGGCGGTGATGGGGTAACGGTTTCGGCAATCATTAAAAAACCCGGTGTTTCCCGCTCGGGAATCGGAGCGTTCTTCCTACACGCCCGTATGGCCGAATCCACCGGCGTTTCGTCCGGTTTCCTCCAGAAGTGCCACTTCTTCGACAGCGGCGTGCCAGACTTTCTGGATCACCATCTGGGCGATCCGGTCGCCCCGTCGGATGGTGTACGACACCGGGCCCAGATTGATCAGGGCCACCTGAATTTCACCCCGGTAATCGGCGTCGATGGTGCCGGGAGCGTTGACGATCCCGATACCGTGATTGGCGGCCAGGCCGCTGCGCGGCCGGATTTGGGCTTCGTAACCGGGTGGAAGCGCCATGGCGAAGCCGGTCGGCACCCGGACGATTCGCCCCGGCAAAAGGGTCAATGCCGAGGGTGGGGCCGCACAGATGTCCATGCCCGCGGCATGGGCCGTCATGTACCGGGGCAAAGGGATATCGGCATCTTTTTCCGGCCGAAGCCGATGTATCCGGATGACGAGGGTCTCGGTCATGGCAGCGCGAATTCCCGTCCGATCGAATCAGGCCGCGGCCCGGGGCAGCACGTCATCGATAAGCCCTGGATCGTCCAGGGGGCCCAAGAGGGTCGCGGCCATGGTCGAGGGAACGAAAAGACGCGCCGCCAGGGCCTGAATCTCCTCCGGTGTCACCCCGTCGATGTGGGCCATGATCTCGTCCATGGGGGTATGGGTGCCGAAATTGATCTCGTTCTGGGCCATGCGGACCATCTGGTTGTCGTTGCTTTCCGAGGCCAGCAGCAGGCTTCCCTTGGTGAACTCCTTGGCCCCGGCAAGGGTCTGGGCGTCGATCGGCTCGGACCGTATCCGCTCCAGGGCCGCGAGGATCAGGGCGATGGTCTCCCGGGTATTGGCCGGGTCCACCCCGGCATAGACCCCGAACATGCCCGTGTCTTCAAAAGAGGTGACAAAGGAATAAACCGAATAGGCGAGTCCTCGCTGTTCGCGAATCTCCTGGAACAGCCGGGAACTCATGTTGCCGCCGAGAATCGTGTTCAGCAGGGAAAACGCGTAGCGGTTCGGGTCCGCGATGGCGATCCCCGGCGCGGTGAGGCAGATGTGCTGCTGCTCGAGCCCCCGAGGATGCAGGGTCAGGCCGGCTCGGGTGGACGGCGCCTCGCGTGCGGCCAAGAGGTCTGCGCCGTTCTTTACGGACTCGAAGGCAGGCGCGACGCATTCCACCAGCCGCTCGTGGCAGAGGTTGCCTGCGGCCGTGATGACGATGCGCTCCGGCTGATAGAGTTTGTTGAAAAACCGGCGGGTGGTCTCGGCATCGAAGCGAAGGACATTTTCCCGGGTCCCGAGGATCGAGCGGCCCAGGGGATTGTCACCCCAGAAATTGTACCCCGAGAGCAGATGCAGGTGCTCTTCGGGGTTGTCTTCGACCATGCCGATCTCCTGGAGGATCACCGGCCGTTCCCGTTCGAATTCGTCGGGATCGAAGACCGAATTGAGAAAAATGTCGGTCAGGATGTCGATCATGGACGCCATGTGGCCGTCCATGACCTTGGCATGGTAACAGGTGGTCTCGAATGAGGTGAACGCGTTGGAAAAGCCGCCGATGGCATCGAATTCCTTGGCGATGTCGTAGGCGGAGCGGCGTTCGGTGCCCTTGAAGATCATGTGTTCGATCAAATGGGACAAGCCGTTTTCCGGCAGGGCTTCATCCCGGGCGCCGGCATTGACCCAGACGCCCATGGACACCGACCGCAGGTAAGGCATGGCCTTGGTGGTGATGCGGATCCCATTGGCGAGGACGGTTTTTTTAATCGTCTTTGCGCTCATTGCCATCTTCGTCGAGCAGCGCTTTGCGGCTGAGCCGGATTTTCCCGTCACGGGTGATTTCCAGCACCTTGACCCGCATCACGTCCCCTTCTTTGACGACGTCGCTCACCTTCCGGACCCGCTGGTTCGCGAGCTGGGAGATGTGCACCAGGCCGTCGGTACCGGGCATGATTTCCACAAAGGCACCGAAATCCGTGATCCGGACCACCTTGCCTTCATAGATGGTGCCGATCTCGGGATCCGAGGTGATGTCCTTGACCATCTGGTAGGCCCGCTGGCCGTCATCTTTGTCTTCGGCGGCGATCTTGACCGTGCCGTCGTCGGTGATTTCGATGCGGGTGTTGGTCTCGCTCTGGATGCCGCGGATCACCTTGCCGCCCGGTCCGATGACGTCGCGGATCTTGTCGGGATCGATCTTGAAGGTGGCGATCCGGGGCGCATACGGAGAGATCCCCGTACGGGGGGCGTCGATTGCCGCCGTCATCTTTCCGAGAATGTGCAGCCGGCCTTTTCGCGCCTGCTCCAGTGCGGTCTGCATGATGTCCCGTGACAATTCATGGATCTTGATGTCCATCTGCATGGCGGTGATGCCTTCGGCGGTGCCGGCGACCTTGAAGTCCATGTCGCCGGTGTGGTCCTCGTCTCCGAGAATGTCGGAAAGGATGACCACCCGATCGCCTTCCCTGACGAGCCCCATGGCGATGCCGGCCACCGGGGCCTTGATGGGCACCCCGCCATCCATCAGGGCCATGATGCCGGAACAGACCGTACCCATGGACGAGGACCCGTTGGATTCCAGGACTTCC
This sequence comes from Desulfobacterales bacterium, assembly GCA_046706045.1. Classification (GTDB taxonomy): domain Bacteria; phylum Desulfobacterota; class Desulfobacteria; order Desulfobacterales; family JBDRRP01; genus JBJKPT01. Next base: position 7,216 of record JBJKPT010000741.1, on the reverse strand, counting down.
GATACCAACCGGATGGTGTAGTCGAAGGTTTCCTTGTCGGGGAGCACCTTCTCGATGGCCCGGCTGGAGAGACCCCCATGACCGATGTCCCGCCGGCTCGGTCCTCCCATGCGGCGGACCTCGCCGACGGAATACGGCGGAAAATTGTAGTGGAGCATGAAGGGTCGCGACTCTTCGCCGCTGAGGGTCTCCACCCGCTGTTCATCCTGGCCGGAGCCGAGGGTGAGGACCCCCAGCACCTGGGTCTCGCCCCGGGTGAAGAGCGCACTGCCATGGGGCCGGGGCAAGACCCCGACCTCGCAGGTGATGGGGCGGATCTGGTCGAAGGCCCGGCCGTCGATGCGGCGGCCTTCCTTGAGAATCAGGTCCCGGCAGACGCGTTTTTGGAGGCCCTCCAGGATCTCGCCCACCGCTTCCTTGCGATCGGCATAGGCTTCGCCAAGGGCTTCAAAGGCATCGGCGTTCACCTGACGGACCGCATCCTGGCGCTTGACCTTATCGACAACGGTGACGGCCTCGCGCATGGGCCGGGTGGCCAGTTCCTCGATCCGGGCGACCAGGGCCGCATCGGTTGCAGGCGGCGCGAAGGCCCTTTTTTGCTTGCCGCAGGCCGCCTTCAGGTCGACCTGCGCATCGATCAACGGTTGCATGGCCCGGTGCCCGAAAAAAATGGCGTCGAGCATGTCGGTTTCGCCGACGATTCCCGCGCCGCCCTCGACCATCACCACCCCGGTCTTGGAACCGGCCACGACGATGAGGATGTCGCAATCATCCCACTGGGCGATGGTCGGGTTAGCGATCAACTCGCCGTTCAAACGGCCGACCCGGACACAGGCGATGGGTCCGGAGAAGGGAATGTCGGAAAGTTCCAGGGCCGCGGAAGCGCCGACCATTGCCAAGGTGTCGGGATCGTTTTCCTTGTCCATGGAGAGCACCGTGGCAATGACCTGAATCTCGCTTCGATAGCCCTTGGGAAAAAGGGGCCGGATCGGCCGGTCGATGAGCCGCGCCGTCAGGGTTTCCTTTTCGCTCGGACGACCGATTTCACGGCGGAAGTAGTTGCCCGGAATTCGGCCCGCGGCGTAAATCTTCTCCTGGTACTCAACGGTCAACGGGAGGAAGTTCGAATCGCGTTCCTCGAGGGCCGAAACCACCGTCACCAGGACGACGGTCTCCCCGTACTGCACGACAACCGATCCGGAGGCCTGTTTGGCGACCTTGCCGGTCTGAAGGGTCAGGGGTTTTCCCCCGAGCTGGACGGTAACTGTTTTTTCCATTGAATTCTCCACTCATGCTGCCGGAACCGGTCAACCCGCGGGTGCACGCGCCCTCCCCCTCGGGGGGCGACGCCATCGGGGTCGTCCGGCCGATCGTTACTGTCGGCTGCCGGTCAGATCCCGTGCACCATACTGTTTTGCCTTTCCGGCGGCGTGAGACGCCGAGGGGCAACCCCGGGGTGCCCCAACGGGCGGCGGCGTGCCGACGCCCGGACCCGAATGACGGGCAGATTTGCGGGACATGCTGGGCACCGGCAAGATTTATCGTCGCAGGCCCAAGGTTTCGATGATGCCCCGGTAGCGGTTGACGTCTTTGCCCTTGACGTAATTGAGCAAGCGACGGCGCCTGCCGACCAGCATCAAGAGCCCGCGGCGGGAATGATGATCTTTGGAGTGCATCTTCAAATGGTCGGTCAGGTACTGAATGCGATGGGTCAGAAGCGCGACCTGAACTTCCGGGGACCCCGTGTCACCGTCATGCAATTTGTGTTGTTCGATGAGCTGCTGTTTTTCTTCGGTTGAAAAAGCCACTGTTTTCTTGCCTCCTCGCAACGTGGTGTTCGCATCGATCGTGGTCTGGAAAGTGTCGCCGGTGGTCGTGACGAAAAAAGCGGGGCACTCTCCGAATGATGTTTGATAACCTTTTTGCTATATCCTTATCCAGCCGAAACAACAACCATAAATCGGGTGCGCCGAAGCCTCGCCCGACCCCGCGCGTTCAACGGACAAACACCCCGCCGTACCGGTATCGGCCGTCCCGGTCCGGGCCTTCGATGACCGCAAGAAGCGTGCCGTCGCCGTCGATGACCTTGACCCATCCTCCGGGCTCGAGTGCAACGCCGCCCAAAACCGCCACCGGAAATTCGCGCCCGTGCCGGATCGCCTCTTTCCATTCCGCATCGACGGTCAGGGCCGGCATTCCCCGGAGGGCCTCGGCCATGGGAACGAGGTGCCGCCAGCCGGCCGTCGGGGATCCCGCATCGGCAAGGGCGGCCAGCGAGGCCGCGCCGTCAATGGAAAACCCGCCGCTGGCCGTTCGGACCAGTTTCTCCAGGTGCCCCCCGCAGCCCAGCTGCCGTCCGATCTCGGCGGCGAGGGTCCGGATATAGGTGCCGGCACTGCAGGAAACCTCGAAGCGGATCGCCGGCAGGGCCACCGCCGTCACCGACAGATGGTGAATCCGAACCCGGCGTGGAGGCTTTTGCACGGGCCGGCCCTGGCGCGCCAGCTTGTACAACGGCTGCCCCTGATGCTTGAGTGCCGAGAAAACGGGCGGGGCCTGATCGATCTCTCCGACAAACCTCCGGCAAACGGCCTCGACATCCTCGGCGCGAATACCCTCCACCGGGGCCGTGGAAACGATTTTCCCCGTTGAATCCTGGGTATCGGTCGTGATGCCCAGACGCAGGGTGGCCGTGTAGCGCTTCGCTCCGTTGAGAAAAAACCGCGCCAGTCGGGTGGCATCGTTGATCAGGCAAATCAGCACCCCGGTGGCAAAGGGATCGAGGGTGCCGGCATGACCGACTTTGCGCGCCCCCAGCAGGCGCTTGACCCTGGCAACGGCGGCCGCCGAGGTGATTTCCGCCGGTTTGTCGACAACGATGATACCGGAGCGCTCCTGAGCCATGCGTGTTGCCTTCCCCTTACTCAAGGCAGCGTGACCCGGCGTATGATTTCGGCCTTGATCTCCGCCAGGGTGGCATGGACGTTGTACCCGGCGGCGCTGGCGTGACCGCCGCCGCCGAATTCGGCCGCAATCGCCGCGACATCGATGCTGCCGTCGGAGCGCAGACTCACATGGTAGCTCTGGCCCTGGCCGTTGCCGTTGGCTTCCCGCTCCTGAATCAACGCGGCCAACCGTACATCTTCGATCCGTTTGGCGTAGTTGATCAACCCGTCGACGTCTTCCGGCTGGGTTCGGGTTTCCGCCAGCATATCCCGGGAGAGGGTCATGATGGAAAGCTTTCCGCCGGCGGCGATTTCAAGGGAATCCAGCGCCAGGTTCAACAGCTTGATCCGGCCCAGGGAATAGGTGCCGTAAACGTGCCGGGCCACTTCGTAGGGATCGACCCCGTGACGGACCATCGCCTCGCAGATGGAAAACGCGGCCCGGTTGGTATTGGAAAAACGAAACGATCCGGTGTCGGTGAAGATCCCGGTATAAATCGCCGCGGCGATGCCCCGGTCGATGGTCACCCCGAGGGGATCAAGGAGCCGGTAAATGATTTCCGACGTGGCGCAGGCCTGAGGGTCGATGGCCTGAAGGCTTCCGAAGCGGGTGTTGGTCAGATGATGATCGATGTTGATCACCGTTTCCAGGGCTTCGACCCGGCCGGCGATCCCGCCGATTCGGGCAAGATTCCCGCAGTCGAGAATCACGGCCGTGTCGTGGGCGGCCACGTCGTCCACCCGGCTGACGATCCGGTGCACCCCGGGTAAAAACCGATAGACGGCCGGGATGGGGCTCTCGTTGTACATGAGCACCGGTTTGCCGAGTTGCTCCAGGCTCAGCCCCATCGCGATCAGGCTGCCGATGGCATCCCCGTCCGGATTGACGTGGCTTGCCAGAATGACCCGTTTACTCGTCTTCAGATGTTGAACGATCCGGTCCATCTTCCGTCTTCAGCGATGCAAGCAGTTGCTCGATCCGCGATCCATAATCGTATGAGTCATCGTAGACAAATTTTAGCTCCGGCATGAACCTCAGGTCGAGTTCCGTCGCGAGCACCCGTTTGACAAACCCCCGGGCGCTCTCGAATCCGGCGAGGGCCGCGCTGCGGGATGCCTCGTCCCCCGGCACACTGTAATAGACCTTCGCGTAGCGCAGGTCCTTGGTGATTTTGACCGCGGAGATGATCGCCTCGGAAAGCCGCGGGTCCTTCACCTGCCGGCCCAACAGCCCCGACAGGGTGCGCTTGATGTGCTCGGCCACCCGGTCCGCCCGGGCATAGGGTTTCATAGGGTCATGATCTCCATCTCGGAGTCGATCAGTTCGGCCAGGCCCAGGGCCTCGACGAAATCGAACATCTTGTCGAGCTTGGCGTTGATGACCGGCTGGCTGTTGCCCACCAGCGCAACCCCGATTTCGGCCCGCTGGTGCATGTCGTTATCGCCGGTTTCCGCCACCGAGGCATTGAAATTGTTCCGTAACCGCTGCACCACCGCCTTCACGATTTTCCGTTTTTCCTTGAGCGAGTGGCATTCGTGCAGCCGAAACGTCATTGTGCCCACTCCCACCACCATGGCCCCCTCCCCTGCGAAACGGCGAGCCCTTCGCGCGTGCCCATCCGCCAATCGGCAATGTGCCGTGGCAAGGCGAGCGGATCCGATTCGAGTCGGAGAAAGCGCGCACCGTTTCGAGGATTCAAACCGACGTGCCCAAGGCCGAAACCGCGCGGGGCGGCGATCCGGGGCCGGGCACTAGCGAAGCTGCGGCTTGATCTCCTCAAGGTAGAAACACTCCACGGTATCGCCGATCTTGAGGTCGTTGTAATTTTCAATCCCGATCCCGCATTCGTAGCCGGTCTGGACCTCCTTCACATCGTCCTTGAATCGCCTGAGCGAAGCGTTTTTGCCCTCGTAGATCACGACACCGTCACGCAACAACCGCATCTGAAAACCGCGCTGGATCTTTCCGTCGATCACGTAACAGCCCGCGATGTTGCCGATCTTGGGAATTTGAAAGACCTCCCGGACTTCGGCGGGGCCGAGCACGTGCTCTTCAAAGGTCGAGGACATCATGCCGACGATGGCGTCTTCCACGTCTTTGAAGACATAGTAGATGATGTTGTAAAAACGCATGTCCACGTGCTCTTCGTTGGCCATGGCCTGGACCTTGGGGTTCGGCCGGACGTTGAAGCCGATGATGATGGCGTTTGAGACCGCGGCCAGCGACACGTCGGTTTCCGTGATGGTACCGGCGGCCGCGTGGACGATGTTGATCTTGACCTCGTCGTTCGAGAGCTTGACCAGGGATTCGGACAGGGCTTCGATGGAGCCGTGCACATCCGCCTTGAGGATGAGGTTGAGTTCCCGGACCTCGCCCTGCGTCATTTTTTCGAAGAGGTTCTCCAGGCTGAGGCGGCTGGTCTTGGCAAGCTCCATGGACCGCTGCTTCTGGGTGCGGTACTCGCTGACCTGCTTGGCGTCCTTTTCGTCCTTCAAGGCGATCAGCTCGTCGCCGGCGTTGGGCACGCCGGAAAGCCCCAGGATCTCCGCGGGCATGGCCGGGCCGACCGATTTGACCTGCTTGCCCCGGTCGTTGATCAGTGCCCGGATTTTTCCGTACTGCGTCCCGCAGACCACGGCATCACCGGCATGGAGGGTCCCCTCCTGCACCAGAACCGTGGCCACCGGACCCCGGCCCGACTCGAGCTTGGCTTCCACGACGTGGCCCACGGCGAGCTTGTCGGGGTTGGCTTTGAGCTCGAGCAGCTCCGCCTGCAAGAGGATCATGTCCAACAGGTCGTCGATACCGATCTCCTGCTTGGCCGAGACCCGCACCACGATGGTCTCCCCACCCCAGTCTTCCGGGTTCAAGCCCAGTTCGGAGAGCTGGCGCAGGATCCGATCCGGGTTGGCATCGGCCTTGTCGATCTTGTTGATGGCGACGATGATCGGAACCCCGGCGGCCTTGGAGTGGTTGATGGCCTCGATGGTCTGGGGCATGACCCCGTCGTCGGCGGCCACCACCAGGACAACGATGTCGGTGACCTTGGCACCCCGGGAGCGCATGGCCGTGAACGCCACATGGCCGGGGGTGTCGAGAAAAACGATCTGGCCCTTCTCGGTTTCCACGTAATAGGCGCCGATATGCTGCGTGATGCCGCCGGCCTCGATGTCGGTGATCCGGGAATGCCGGATCACATCGAGGAGCGACGTCTTGCCATGGTCGACATGACCCATGATGGTAACCACCGGAGGCCGGGGAACCATGGCCTCCGGCGCGTCTTCGGTGCCCCGGAGAAAGGTCTCTTCCTCAAAGGAGGTCTTTTCGACCTCGTAGCCGAATTCGCCCGCCACCAGCACCGCCGTGTCGTAATCGATGGTCTGGTTCACGGTGGCCATCACCCCCATGTTCATGAGGTTCTTGATCATCTCGGCGGATTTGATGCCCATCCGTTTGGCCAATTCCGAGAGCACGATGGTTTCGTCCATCTTGATCCGGCGTTTGATCGCCTTCGCGGTGGTGATCTGAGGCTTCTGAGCGGAGGGAAGGGCCTTGCCTTTCTGTCCTTTCTTGCCTTTTCGGCCACGGCCGGTGCGGGTGTAAAGATCGGCGCCTTCAACGACTTCCTTTCGGCGGAAGGAAATCTTTTTCTTCACAAATTTCTTGTCGGCCCGGACCTCTTCGCCGACCTTTTCGACGACCTTTTTGCGCTTCGCCTTCTTTTTGCGCTCCGCCGCGCTTCCGGCCATTTCCGCTTCCAGGGCGGGCTCCGTCGCTTCCGGCTCGATAGGGGATTCATCCGGTAGCGACGGCAGGGGCATCACCTCGGCGCGGCGGATGATCTTGGCCGGTTCCTCTTTGGGCAGCCGCTCGCGCAGGGGAATCACCTTTTCGGCCTTTTTGCCTCTGCGTTTTTTGGCTGCCGGCCGGGGCTCGGCCTTGGCCGCCGGGGGTTTGGCTTTCGGTTCCCCGGAGACCTCTCCCGACACCTCCGCGGGGGCGGCGTCCGGGATCGTTTCCCCCGTTTCCACCGGTACTTCCTGCCCGGCTTCCGGAGGAGCGATCGCATCGGCCGGGGCCGCCGGGCTCTCGGGTGGGGCCGTGGGCACGGGTTCGGTCGGCTCGGAAGCGGCAGCCTCGGCCGCCGGTTCCGTCGCTACGGTTTCTTCGTCGCGATGCGGCCGGGTGATGATCCGGGCGGGTTCATCGGCTTTTTTCTTCGGGGCCCTGCGCGCGGACGGGGCCGGCGCCGCGGGTTCCGGCGCCGCCG
>JBJKPT010000740.1:0-4531 GCA_046706045.1 Desulfobacterales bacterium | reverse complement strand
ACACCGCGATGCCGAGGATCCCCATCGAGCCGCCCGACGCGGAAAAGACCCAAGGAAGAGCATTGGGTGATCGGCACGCACCGGAAGCCGACGCGCTTCGGCGTCGACCTTCCGGGAACCGGGGCTGAACGCAACGGATGGCGTGGACGGCTATTGAAACCCGATACGGTTTTCGGCTAAGAGCTTATCTGGAAATGCCGGCGTACTGTCGGAAAGGCCCCGCGATGGGGCCCCGTTTGCCGGTGGCCGGGCCCTTTTCCCAGGCGCCCGACGACCCTGAAATGCATGAGGCATCCATGACCGAAGAGCAAGATCTTGTTTTAATTCATTTTGAAGAAAAACCGGTGATCTTCGCCCGAATCGAGGACATCCGGCCGGACGTCAAGCGCGACTGGTACCAGGTCAAGCTGTTGTTGCTGCAGGTGCCGATCCAGACCGTTACCTGGATTTTGCGCGAGGCGTACATCAACGGCGAGACCTTTACCATGAATGGAAAGAACATGCGGTTGGAAAAGGTGGTGACACCGAAGGATGACGATGAAGGCGAGCCGGATACGGATTCGAACGCCGGCCCGTCACCGAAACCCGGTGCCGACGCATCGCCGGCAAAGGTGATTTCCATAAGCGACCGGAAACGAAAATGACCGGTCGCGGCCGAAGACCCGCTTCTGACGGCAACCACCCCCCGGAGCCGGCCATCGCCTTGACGCCCACAGATGCGCCGATCGTGATTTCCGCTTCCCGTCGGACCGATATCCCGGCGTTTTACATGGAGTGGTTCATGGCCGGCATCCAAGGCGGCGCCTTTGAGGTGGAAAACCCGTTCAATCGCCATCGCAGCCGGGTGCCGGTGGGTCCGCAACGGGTGCACTCCATCGTGTTCTGGTCAAAAAATTACGGTCCGTTTTTGGACAATCGCTACGGGGAGCGAATTCGAGCGGCCGGTTATCATCCGTTTTTCAATTTCACGGTCAACTCGGTGGCGCCGGTCCTGGAGCCGGGGGTTTTGCCCCTTGCCGACCGGTTGTCCCAGATGGGGGCGCTGGCTAGGCGGTTCGGGGCCGATGCGATCCAGTGGCGGTTTGATCCCATCGTGTTTTACCGGACGGCCGATGGCCGCCGGTTGGATAACCTCGGTGATTTTGACCGCATCGCCGATGCCGCGGCGGCGGCCGGAATCACCCGGTGTGTGACGAGTTTCATGGACCCGTACGCCAAGATTGACCGGCGGCTGAGGCGCCGGGCCCATCGGCCCATCGCCTTCGAGAGCCCGACGCCGGAGGCCATGGCCCGGGTGCTCACCCGGCTGGCAACCGGGTGCCAACGCCGCGGGATCCGGCTTCAAACCTGTTGCGAACCCGACGGGCTCGCCGCGGTTTCCCCCGATGTTCCGGTGAGCGCCGGGGCCTGCATCTCGGGCGAGCGGCTGGGGGCGCTGTTCGGGGGCCGACCGAGCCTGCGCCGGGACGGCGCTCAGCGCCGGTCGGCCGGATGCCGGTGCACGGTTTCCCGGGACATCGGCTCTTACCGCCTGCACCCGTGCCGCCATGATTGCCTCTACTGTTACGCCGCGCCGATATCGGACCAGCCGGTGCCATCGGCCGCCAACGGTGCGTGATTCCATTTCGCATTCAAGCGGCGCCGGCGTTGGCTTCGTCGTCGGCGTCTCAACGTACTTTCCTGTACGCCTCCGTCGCCTCCTCCGGGCCGCCTTGGCGTCATCTTGAATGCAAAGCGGAATGGGATCCCTGTCCCATGGATCCATGACGCTGCGGCCGCGGGGCGGGTTCATCCCCGGACGTTATTTCGTCATTTTAACGAGTTGCCATGCATGCGAGACGCTTTCATGAAGATTGGCCCCGTGGTTGTTGATCCGCCGACGGTCTTTGCTCCCCTTGCCGGGATCACCCACCTGCCCCTTCGGCGGCTGGCCAAAACCGCTGGATGCGGGCTGGTCTGCACGGAGATGATCAGCGCCAACGGACTGGTGTACGGCTCGGGCAAGACCCGGCAGATGCTGGACAGCCATCCCGACGAAAAGCCGCTTTCCGTGCAGCTTTTCGGATCCGATCCGCAGCTCGTGGCCGAAGCCGCACGAATGGCCGCCGCCGATGGCGCCGACGTGATCGACATCAATTTCGGTTGCTCGGTCCGCAAGGTGCTCAAAACCGGGGCGGGGGCCGCCCTGATGAAGGATTTGGCCCGTGCCGAAGCCGTCTTATCCGCCGTGCGCCGCGCCGTCGAATTGCCGGTGACGATCAAGATCCGGACGGGCTGGGAGGCTTCCGGCAATCAGGCCGTAGCGGTTGCGCGCATGGCCGAGGCCTCCGGGGTGGACGCGGTGAGCGTCCATCCGCGCACCGCCACCCAGGGGGTTGGCGGCCGCGCGGACTGGTCGGTCATCGGCCGCGTGAAAGCGGCCGTCGGGATTCCGGTGATTGGAAACGGCGACGTCCAGACATCCGAGGACGCTCTCGCCATGTTTGCGCAAACCGGTTGCGACGCCGTGATGATCGGCCGTGCGGCCATCGGCAACCCGTGGCTCTTCGGCCAGATTCAGGCCCGGCTGGCCGGCGGCGTCCCGGTTGCCCCCGACTTGGCCGCACGGTTTGAGGCCATGGCGTGGTATGTCCGGGCTTCGGTCGCGCACCTCGGAGAGTTGACCGCCTGCCGCATGATGCGAAGCCGCCTGTTGTGGTTCGTAAAGGGACTGCCCCACAACGGCCGGTTTCGGGAAGCGGTCAAATCCATGGAAACCGAAGAAGAAATCCTCGCCTTGATCAACGGCTATCGTTGCGCCCTTATCGATCGGCACCCGGAGAATTCGCCCAACGGCATTGAGAAAAAAGGAAATGCGCCCGTTGCTGCCACGGAAGGGATGGAACCCGGAAAGGTCGGCTTGCGGCCGGTTTCGTAACCGGGTCAAGATTGATGAACCCGCAAAAAGTCGTTTTATCCGCTTTGTTGTCATCCCGGCGAAAGCCGGGATCCAGTCAATTCAACACGTTCTGGATGCCGGATCCGTCATCCCGGACCCGATCCGGGACCGGCATGACGGTTCAAGGACTTTTTGCGAATCCGTCAAGATTCGAGCGGCCGAATTTCGTTTTCCTGCGGCGTTGCGCTGACGCCCCGGCGCGCGGGAGATGAAGTGCAACGAAGATCTTGGATCAGGCGGGAAACGCTCAACCCACGAGCCGCACCGAATCCCCGGGCTGTGCCGGCACCGAGCCCTGGTACCGACCCGTGGCGTCGTCGCTGTCCGTTGAAATGATCTCCAGGGTGCCGACCTTTAGACCCGGCACCCGGTATTGCCGGCCGTCCATGCCGGTCATTCGTTTTCCCCCTGCGTAGACCGACAGCTTCAGGCCTGGACGGAGACCGTTGCGGCTGCCCGAGGAGAGGCGGATCAGATCGCCGTTCACATCGGTGACGAATCCGATCCAGGGTTCATTCGAGAGCCGATCGCAAATGGCATCCGCGGTCTGATTGGCCAATTGGGTCAACGCCTCGTCGGTGTCGGTCGGGATTTGCCTGGGGTCGCTTTGGTAGGCTTCGTAGTCGCCTTCGTCGATCTCGGTTTCTTGCGTAAACGTCTTATCCATCAACTTGGCGCTGGTCTCGGAATCGATAATCGTCACATCCAGGTCCAGGGCAAGATAATAATGGTTGCGCTGAAACAAGAACCAGAAAAGCCCCTTCCGGCGGGACTCCACCCGGATATCGTCCAGCCGCATGGTGATGAAAAACGAAATGCCCCGATTTCTTCCCATAGCGGCCAGGGCGAGGTCGCCGGCAGCGCCGGAACCGGTGGCTCCGACCCCGGCAAGGGATTTGGGAAAGCCGGCGGTTCCGGGAAAAAGCAGGCGCATCGATTGGCATTCATGCGATAGGGCGTTGGTCATCGGGGTAAAGAGATCGGATTGGACCACGGCCGGAGCGAGGGCGGCGTGGTTTTGATAAGGCAGTACGACCACCGTGTGCACGAGATCACCGCTTTTAAAATCGGGCAGGTTGACCTTGACCACCGGTGTCTTCCACCGGTTTAAAAGACTGCAACCGGAAAGGGCCAGGGCCAGCAGGATCGAGAACACGATGGCAAAACGAGCGCGGCGGAACAGGGAATTGAGAACGATAGTGGGCATGGGCCTCCGAATTGTCATGACGTGACCTGTGGCGACAGGTTCCCCTCATAGTGAAATTCGATTCCCATGTCAAACCCAACGCGGGCACCGGTTGCGGGGCGGCGTTGCGTCGCTTCCGTGCAGCGGCGCTTCGATCTCGAGGCGGTAGGGGAAAATGGTTCCTACCGACCGTGACCGCTCGACATTGACAGCGTCCCGGGATCCTGTTAGCAAGTGTCATCCCAAAATTGCCCATCCCGGGATGGACACGATCAAGTGCCCGACACGCGTTTTCCCGAATCCGCCATCTGGAGAGCATCCATGACGTCCATCGAGGAACAGGTCCTGCGAACGGCCAAGGAAATTGTCGTAAAGTTCATTGAAACCGGGCGCATTTCGCCGAACAG
>JBJKPT010000739.1:0-4807 GCA_046706045.1 Desulfobacterales bacterium | reverse complement strand
TACCGCGGGAAAAAGGGGGAAGTCGTCACCCAATTCGACATGAAGAAGGTGGAGAAGATCGGCCTGGTGAAGTTCGATTTCCTCGGCCTGCGGAACCTCACCGTCATGGATCACGCCCTGCGGCTGATCCGGGAGCAGGCAAAGACGCCGCCCGATCTGCAACGCCTCGATTTCGACGATCCGGCGACCTATGCGCTGCTTTGCGCCGGCGATACCACGGGCGTCTTTCAGCTGGAAAGCGCCGGGATGAAGGATCTTCTGGTGCGCCTGCGGCCGGCGAGTTTTGCCGATGTCACGGCCCTGGTGGCCCTGTACCGGCCCGGTCCCATGGGAAGCGGCATGGTCGACGATTTCGTGGAACGAAAGCACGGCCGCAAAGCCGTGACCTACCTGCTGCCCCAGCTGGAACCGATTCTCAAGGAAACCTACGGCGTCATTCTCTACCAGGAACAGGTCATGAAGATCGCCGCGGTTCTTGCCAATTACTCCATGGCCGAAGCCGACGGGCTCCGAAAGGCCATGGGGAAAAAGATCGCCGAGATCATGGCCCAGCAACGCGAGCGCTTCGTGAAAGGCGCCGTGGAAAACCGGATCGCGGCGGACAAGGCCAAGACGATTTTCGACCTGATGGAGAAATTCGGCGGCTACGGGTTCAACAAATCCCACAGCGCGGCCTATGCACTGATCGCCTTCCAGACCGCGTTTCTCAAGGCCCATTATCCCGTGGAGTTCATGGCGGCGCTGTTGTCCGGAGAAATGAATTCCATCGACGGCGTTGTCAAATTCATCGCCGAATGCCGAAGTCACGACATCGAGGTCGTGCCGCCGGATGTCAATTCCAGCGGGCCGATGTTTTCCGTTCACGAAGGGAAAATCCGCTTCGGCATGGTGGCGGTCAAAAATGTCGGGGGCGGCGCCATCGAAGCCATCGTCGATGCCCGGGAAGCGGGCGGCCCGTTTTCTTCCCTCTTTGATTTTTGCGCCAGGGTCGATCTTCGACGGGTCAACAAGCGGGTCATCGAAAGCCTGATCAAATGCGGAGCGCTCGATTCCACGGGCGATCCCCGGGCCCGGATGATGGCCGCCCTGGAAGAGGCCCTGGAGTACGGCCAACATGTGCAAAAACAACGAAACGATCCCCAGATGGGGCTTTTCGACATGGGCGGCGGGAGCGAAGCGATCAATGTCCCCGTCATGCCGCCCATCACCGAGTGGGAGGAACGGCAACGGCTCGCCTTTGAAAAGGAAGCCCTCGGGTTTTTCATCACGGGGCACCCCCTGGCCCGGTACACGGATATTCTCGAACGCTATGCCACGGTCAACGCCGCCACCTTGAAGGAGGCCGCCGACAAAAGCGTTGTGCGGATCGCCGGCACCATCGCCGGAGTTCGCACCCTGAGGACCCGAAAAGGCGACCTCATGGGCTTTGCCGCCATGGAAGACATGCACGGCAAATTCGAAGTCGTCGTCTTTCCCGAGGTCTATGCCGCAAGCGCCGATGTCCTGGCGAGCGATTCCCACGTCCTGGTCCAGGGGCAGGTACAAAAGGAGGAAAACAACGCGAAGATCATCGCCGCGGATATCATCGCCATCGAACAGGCCGAGGAAAAATGGACGGCCCGGGTGCACATCCGCCTGGATCTCGACCGAACGGACCGCGGCCTGCTCAACGCGCTCCATCGGGTGATCCGGGCCCATTCCGGCACCAGCCGAACCTATTTGCACCTGCGCCGGGAAGACTGTGCGGAGGTGGTGCTCTCGCTGCCCGAGGATTGCCGGCTGAGAGCGGGCGAGCGGTTCCGCAAAGACGTCATTTCCCTCGTGGGATACGACGCGGTGGAGACCGTCTGCAGCCGGATCGGGGACGCCGACCCCCGTTGACGCGGCAGCGGCGCAACATCACACAATAAGGAAATGCCAATCGATGAAAGTACCCTTGCTCGACCTCACCGCCCAGTACCGATCGTTGAAAGCTGAAATTCTTCCCGTAATGGAAGACGTCCTCGAATCCCAGCGCTTTATCCTCGGCCCCCGGGTGGAGGCCCTGGAGCAGGCCGTGGCCGAGTACTGCGGAACCCGGGGTGCCGTGGGGGTCTCTTCGGGTTCCGATGCGCTGATCATCAGCCTGATGGCCGCCGGCGTGGGCACCGGTGACCGGGTGATCACCACCCCGTACACGTTTTTTGCCACGGCCGGCGCCGTTGTTCGCGTCGGCGCCCGGCCGGTATTCGTCGATATCGACCCGGAAACCTACAACATCGATCCTGCGGCAGCGGCCGCAGCACTGGATGCCATGGACAACGCCGCGCGCAAACGGGTGCGGGCCATCATCCCCGTGCACCTCTACGGTCAGTGCGCAGACATGGATCCGATCCTTGCCCTTGCGGACCGGTACGGACTGGTGGTCATCGAAGACGCGGCCCAGGCCATCGGCGCCGACTACCGGGGGCACCGGGCGGGCAGCATGGGGCTGTTCGGCTGTTTTTCGTTTTTTCCATCCAAGAATCTTGGTGCCTTCGGCGACGGCGGCATGGTGACGGCAAACGATCCGGATCGGGTGAAAGAACTCAAGATTCTCCGCGGTCACGGTGCCGATCCGAAATACGTGCACCATCGCATTGGCGGCAATTTCCGTCTCGATGCCCTCCAGGCGGCCGTGTTGACGGTAAAGCTCAAGTATCTCGATGCCTGGACGGCGGCCCGACAGGAGAATGCCGACACCTATCGCAGGCTTTTTGCCGACGCGGGACTGGATGCCATCCAGCTGCCCGCGGCCCGCGAAGAGCGGCACATCTATAACCAGTTCGTCATTCGGGTTCCCGAACGCAGGGACGCGTTGCGGCAATTTCTGCTTGAATCGGAAATCGGCACCGAAGTATATTATCCCATACCGCTCCACCTTCAGGAATGTTTTTCCGGCCTCAACCACCGGCGAGGCGATTTCCCCTTTGCCGAGGCGGCTGCCGACCAGACCCTGGACCTGCCCGTCTACCCGGAATTGACCCGGGAGCAGATGGCGTGGGTGGTGGAGCGGATCCGGCGGTTTTATGCCTGATCGAAAAGGAAGACCCTCGGCTGGGCCGGAGTGATTCGAACTTTCTTCGGAGGAACCCCCGATGCACGAATGCCCGAAGTGCGGCCGAACGGCAAGGCCGGCGGAGACGACCTGTGCCCACTGCGGCACATCGCTTCTGGCCGATCTCTCGGAAGAAGAACGCCATCGGCGCATCGTCGAAGAAGAAATTCTTCAGAGGGTCATCGGACGGGTGGAGGCCCGCCGGCAGGAGCGGGAAAACGCCCGGATTCACGAAAGCCGGCGGCCGGCGCCCGACGATCCTGCGCCGGAAACCGGGGGGACGCCCCCGGAGGCCTTTGCCGCCGACGCGTGGGGGGGAAAGCCGCCCCTTGCCGGTGTCATGGCGCTTTTGGGCTGGCTCTCCCTCGCCGGCGGGCTGATCGGGGCCATTGTCCTGTGGACCGGTGTCTCCGGCAAGCATGGCGTGGTGATGCCGCCGGTCATGGCCGATCTTGCCGGCGGCTTTTTGCTTTTTGCCGGGGTGATGCTCTGGGTGCTGCTTCGATTCGTGTGCCGGATGGCCGGCCGACTGGAAGGCATCGCGCGCCATCTGCGCTTGTGAGCGCAGGGTTCGTTCGGACCCCCGCATAATCCTTCCGCCGCAGGTCCCAGCCGAATTGTAAATTTTTTCAGGAAATCGATGGGATTATACGATAACTTGGCTTTTCGGAGGCCTTCGTCGCCGAGGTCCTGTTCACGGTTGACCCGTTTGAGCGACCGGGCCTCCATTTCAAGAAAAATCTGGTTGATCGCCTGGTAGGCGCCCTTGTATTCGGCATCGGCCTTCTCGAAATGGATCACCATGCTCTGATCCGGAAGAATTTCGCCGAAGGTATAGCCCACCAGGGTCTCTCCGGAAACGACGGCGCCGCCGCAAAGCCCGGTCATCTGATCCCAAACCGAGAGCGCGCGGGCGATGGCCCGGTTTTCCGCCGTGAGGGTATCCGATCCCTCGCAGTCGCGCCAGAGGCACCACTGTTCCTGAAGGGCCGCGGTTTTCCGGATCAGCTCGGGACCCAGAGGCAGGTAGGAAAAGTCGTATTTTTTCAGGAACTGGTTGAGCAGGTTTTTCTTCTTGTGAAACCGGTTGCCCTTGAGTTCGATCAGCTCTTCCACCGAATAGACATAATCCCAGTGATCCCGGTTTTCTTCGATGGAAAGCCCCGCGATGCCGCTCTTTCGCCACAGATCGGCCAGGGCTTCGGGGACCCGCTCGAACCGGGCGTTGTCTTCGGCCGCCGAGGCGAGCACTGCCGGCCAGTCGACGGTCCGCCAGTCGCCCACCGGGGCCCAGAACAGCCCACCGGCGGCCCCTTTCCGGATCCAAACCAGATCGTCCGCCCAGGCCCATTCCAGACCGTACTCGGGACCCCAGGCCCACAGGTTGATGAAGCTGTAATCGGAGGTGATCTGCGGGCATCGGGCCAGGCGGTCACGGTAGGCCGCCTGCTTTTCCAGTCCGATGGACTCAAAATTCAGTCGCATGAGGCGTCATCCTTCGTTTTTGGTTCAATGACCGTTTCCCTATCCCGCGGACACGGAAACGGCCGTCATAGTAACCATTGGTTGCCCATGTTGACAAGGGGGAGGCGGAAAGGTTATTTTTTAAGCAACATCGCGAATGCTCATCCACGACCAGGGAGATCCCCCGATGCCGCATCGAAATTCCGGATCGCTGAAAGGCCAGCTGTTGATCGCCATGCCGACCCTCGCCGATCCGAACTTTTTCCA
>JBJKPT010000738.1:0-2887 GCA_046706045.1 Desulfobacterales bacterium | reverse complement strand
CCGCAAATCGCGACGTTTCTGGGCAAGGGGGCGAACTTCGAAGGTCTTCTGAAATTTACCGGCGCCATTCGCATCGACGGGTTGCTGAACGGCGAAATCGACGCCCCGGAAGGGGATCTGGTGGTCGGCCAGGAAGCTCAGATCGATGCCAACATCCGGGTGCACTCGATTCTCATCAGCGGCGAGATCAACGGCGACATCGTGGCCAGCGACCGGATCGAACTGCTGGTGCCCGCCCGGATCAACGGCGATATCGAGGCCCCCACGATCAAGGTCCAGGAAGGGGTTACCTTTGCCGGCAACTGCCGCACCCGGCCCGCGGACGGCGGCCCCACCGGCAAGCTCGCCCTGCTCAGCGAAAGCCGTGACGACTGAGCGCCCCGGGTCCGGAAACCGGCTTTCTCACCGCATGAACAGCACGAGTCGATCACGCCTGGCATCCACCTGTTGAATGGTGGCCTCCACCAGATCTTCGGGCTTCAGCGACACGCCCGGGGCCGCGCCCATGATGCACTCCATCATGTATTCTTTCAGCAAAATCTGATACCCGTGCCGCCGCCGGCCCAGGACAATGGCCTCCTCGCGGCCGCCGATCCGGCTTTCCAGATAGCGCAGGAGCCAGTACCGGCTGCGGTTTCGCTGCAGCTGCCCCACCCGCCCGACGGGGTCGAGGACGTCGCCGATGATCGCGTCGATCTGTTCCGTGGTGTACGGCGGTTCCAGGCCCAACGCCGCGCGCACCTGGCGCTGGGTGACCAGGTCGAAGTATTTGCGGATGGGGCTCGTGGCCGTGAGATAGGCATCCAGGCCGAGACCGGAATGGGGCTCCGGACGATGACCGAGCCCGAACCGGGCGAGGAGCCGGCGCTGCATCCAATTCTGGAACAGCGTGCCGCTGTCGCCCCGGTAAAGCCGATCCTTCGGCGGGGCCTGGAACCGGTAGACCGCCGGCAGGCTGTAGCGGTGCAGGTATTGCGCCATGAGCCAGTTGGCCATGATCATGATTTCCGCCACGAGCATCCGGCCCGGGCTTTCGCGGTTGACCCGGCTGACGTTGGGTCGCCCCTCGGCGTCCATCCAGACGTTGATTTCCGGCAGACTGATGGGGATGGCGCCCCACTCGAGGCGACGGTTGCGGAACCGCTCGGCGATATCGCGCAGCAGCACGATGTCGCGGTTATCCTCGGCCATCTGGTTGACGTCGTAATAGCTGAACTGGTGGATCACCCGGACCCAGCTCGGCAGGGGATGTCGTAGTCGATGATGTCCAGGGCGGAGTTGAGCCGGATGAGGATGCTGACGGCCGGCCGGTATTCGCCGGCTTTCAGGCTGCAAAGCCCCTCGGCCAGGCAGGGCGGCAGCATGGGGATCTTGCAATCCGGCATGTAGATGGAACTGCCCCGCTGCCGGGCGGACCGGTCGATGGGGTCTCCGTCCTTGATGAAGTGGCTCACGTCGGCGATGTGGACGCCGAGGCGGTAATGATCGCCACGGTACTCGATGCTCAGCGCGTCGTCAAAATCCAGGGTGGCCTGACCGTCGATGGTCATCAGGGGCAGCATGGTCAGGTCCTTGCGCTGGGGATTGGTGGCGAACAACTCCGGGTGGGCGATCAGCGCCGCGGCCCGGTCGAACACGGCGGGCTCGAAGTCCGTGGGCACCCTCAGGCGGAGCAATTCGACGTTTTCGTCCGGATCAAAGGCGCCGATGGCGACCAGGATCGGGAAAAGATCGGCCGCCGTCCGGATCCCGAGCCGCGCCATGATCTGCCGGCCGGCCCCGTAATGGGGGCTTTCCTTTTCAAAGAGATGGACCGAGCGAAGAATGTCGACAAATTCGCGCCGTTCATCGTCAACCGCCGCGGAAACGGACTCCTCGCGGCCGGCCATGACCGCTTCCACCCAGGCGCACCCCTCCTCGATCAGTCTTTCCCGTCGGAGGCGTTCCTCCTGCTGGGCGATCTTGGCGGCCACCTGTTCGGCGGAATGGGGATAAAACCGATCCGGGTTGAATCGAAAATAGAGCCGATTCCGGAAAAAGGCGCGGACCACGGCGGCTTCATAATCCGGGGCCGCCTGGCCGGGGAAACAGATCCCGGTCATGGTGGCCAGATC
Source organism: Desulfobacterales bacterium (assembly GCA_046706045.1). Classification (GTDB taxonomy): domain Bacteria; phylum Desulfobacterota; class Desulfobacteria; order Desulfobacterales; family JBDRRP01; genus JBJKPT01. The sequence continues at coordinate 773 of JBJKPT010000738.1, read as the reverse complement.
GATCCATTCGCTTTCGGTACCCAGGACGTCCCAGAGTTCGCGGATGTCGATGGACGCGATGAACCCGTTGCGTCGATGGGCGATTTCCTGAAGGGCGTGAACGGTCTCGTCCCGGCCCATGGAGAGGTCGAGCCGCAGATTGCTGGCATGGGAAAGGCGGTTTTCGGAGAGACTCACTTCCTTGGCGGACTCGGTCAACAACCGTAGCCGGTTATCCCTCGTCTCGAGAACGACCGCGCACAAAATCCGCTGCTGGTCGATGTATTCAACGACACACCCTGATTCCATAAACAAAAGATTTTAACAACCGCACGGGTCAAAGTCAATTGACCCGCACGGCGGTTCGACCATAGATTAAAACGATCGATTCCCGGAATCGTTTCGTTTCCGAAAAACATCCCATGACCGGATTGCCCTCTATCGATGCCGAAAAAACAAATGCCCGTGACCGAGACCGCCGCCACCCTCATCCGACCCTTTCTTTTCAGGCATCGCCATCGCATCGCGGTCGGCGTGAGCTGCCTCATCCTCGTCGATTTTCTCCAACTCACCATCCCGCGGATCATCAAGCACGTGGTGGACGGGTTGACGGCTTCCTCCGTCAACCTCGCCGGGTTGGGTGTCTACGCGGCCGAGATCATGGCGCTCGCAGTCTGCATCGGCCTTTTCCGCTACGTCTGGCGCTGGAGCCTGATGGGCGCCTCGCGGATCGTCGAAGAAGGTCTTCGAAACCGCCTCTTCGATCACATCCAGCACTTGTCCCCCGCCTACTT
>JBJKPT010000737.1:0-2055 GCA_046706045.1 Desulfobacterales bacterium | reverse complement strand
GCAGCGGAAATTGCAGGTGAGGCTGAATTCGATCTCCATGGACAAGAGCCGGCCCGCGGCCACGGCGCGGTCGATCTCCTCCCGGTCGAATTCGAAATTCCCCGTCTGATTGCGAAAACATCCCATGATGGTCGCCCCTGTCGTTTTCCGACCCCATCGATCCGAAGAAACGTATCCTGGGAGAGCTATTGAATTTGCCGGGGGTTGTCAAGACCGATCCTATGGGGAATCACCGACCGCGGGTTGACTTCCGTCCGGGGGCTGTACTAAAAACCATTCTTTTCGGAACCCATCGAAATCGCAATCGATCCGGCAGGAGACCCGTGCCCATGACATCCTTTCCTTCCCCGGCGCAAACGCCTTTTGATCAACGGATGGCGCAACTCATCGACGGGCCCGAATTTCCGGATCGCTGGTTTGTTCACGGGGAGACCACCTTTGGCGGACTCTACGCCATGGCGGCGGACATCCGCCGGCATCTGGCCGGAGCCATGCCGGCGGGCGGGACGGTGTGCCTTTGCGCCGAAGACCGGGCAATCGTCACCGCGGCACTTCTGGCAACCCTCGGCAGTCCCCATGTCCTTGCCATCCCCCATGCTTACTCGGCTCAAGCCCTGGAAGAATTGCACGCCCTGACGGCGGCCCCGATGGCGATCACGGACATCGCCCGGGAATTGCCGCCGGCCGTGGCATCGTTTACGCCCTCGACCGATGCCCGGCCGTCCAGGGGTGCGCCGGTCACGGTGGACCCGGATCGGGCGTGGCTCCGGCTTTTCACCGGCGGCTCCACGGGGATCCCCCGCATCTGGTCCAAAACACCGGGAAACCTCCTGAAGGAAGTCTTTTACCTGCACCGGGCCTATCGCATCGGAGCCGATGACCGGATCGTCGCCACCGTGCCCCCGAACCATATCTACGGCCTGCTCTATGCCATTTTGCTCCCCTTGGCGGCCTCGGCCACGGTCATGGCCGAAACCCCGACCTTCCCCCAGGAGATCATCTCGGCGGTGGACCGGCACCGGGCCACGGTCCTGATCAGTGTGCCGGTCCATTACCGGATCCTCAACGGACAGCCCCCTTTTGGCAAAAACCTGCGCATCGCTTTTTCCTCGGCCGGTGCCCTGGATCCCGGGGATGGCCTCGCGTTTTTCCGGCAGACCGGCACACCGGTGACGGAAATCTACGGCTCTACGGAAACCGGCGGGATTGCCGGCCGTCGCCGGGAAGCCGGCGAGGTTTCTTTTCACCCGTTTGACGCCATCACCTGGTCCGTGACCGGAGACCGGCTCCGGATCCGCTCGGACTTTCTTTCGCCGGAGCTTGCCACGGATGCCGATGGATACTTCGCCACCGCCGACCGGGTGGCGGCGGCCGATGACGGGTTTCTTCTGCGGGGCCGCAGTGACGGAATTGTCAAGGTGGGCGGCAAGCGGGTCGACATGGAAAAGGTCCGCGAAACCCTGATGGGGCTTTCGGGGGTCCATGACGCCTTTGTCATGGCCATGGCCCTCGGAAACGGCCGTGAAAACGAACTCGTGGCCGTGGTGGCCGGGGACACGGACCGGGACCGTATCCGGTCCGGCCTGAGGGGCAGCCTGGAACCCCATGAAACGCCCCGCCGGGTTCGGGTCGTCAAGCGCCTGCCCATGACCGCCTCCGGAAAATACGACCGTAACGCGCTGACCGGGCTGATCGGAGACGAATCCTCATGACGTGCCGTCTCCCGGTGCCGAGCCCGCTTCGGGCGGGGCGGTCGTGAGCTGCGCCGCGTCATCCGGCCCCGATGCCGTCGAAAAACGGATCCGCCGGCGGGTCACGGGCCGGGATCAGACGTTTTTCGTGGTCACCGCACCGGGAATGGAGGGGCTCTGCGCCGATGAACTCGTCGGCTTGGGGATCGACAGGGGCCGTTGCCAAACCGAAACCGGCGGCGTTTTTTTTCACCGCCGCCTGGCTGAAGCCTGGGCCGCGCATCTTTTGGTGCGCACGGCCACCCGCCTCCCGATGCGGATCGGGGGGTTTTATGCCACATACTTTAAACCGCTCGAAAAACGC
>JBJKPT010000736.1:0-4986 GCA_046706045.1 Desulfobacterales bacterium | reverse complement strand
CATATTGGGAATCGGTCGGTGGATGTTCGTCTCGGGAAAGGCTGGGTGAAGACCTCCCGAGGATTTACACGCCGGAATTCTTCCGGCAGCGTGTTGACCCGGGTTCAACCGCCCGTGATCTCCTCTGACAGCGCCCGAAGGGCGTTGAACGGGTTGCTCACGTCGGTGCGCCCGAGGCGCTCGACGATCCGGGCCTCACCCCCCAGACGCTCCACCCCATGGCTTCCAAAGCGCTCCGCGAAAAGATGGCACACCCACAAGACGGACCGCATCCGGCGCAGGTTTTCGAGATCGCCCGAGGAGAGAAAATTCAAATGCTCCTCGAGAACGGCCACGATCTCCGCCTGCCCCGATCCTTCGAGCGCCGAGGCGAGAATCGGCTGCGCCGCCCATCCATCGTCGCGCCGGCCGCCGGCACCGGTCAGGGACCGGAGCTCGTGGTACGTCTTCAGCGCGAGGTTTCGGCGATCGGCCTTGTTGACCACCAGGACGTGGGAGATCTCCAGGATCCCGGCCTTCATGAACTGCAGGCTGTCGCCGGCGCCCGGCGCAACCACGTAGACCACCGAGTCCGCCACCTTTTCGATTTCGGTTTCCGACTGTCCCACGCCGGTGGTCTCGATCAGGATGCGGTCGTAGGCGGCCTCGAAGAGACTCAGGCAGTGCCGGGTCTTCCAGGCCAGACCGCCCAAATGGGGACCCGCGGCCATGCTGCGGATAAACAGCTTCGGGTCCCCTGGATCGCCGTCGATGCGGGCACGGTCGCCGAGAAGCGCCCCGCCGCTTCTGCTGCTGGGGTCGACCGTCAGCACCCCGACGGCCCGGCCGGCGGCGCGATACTCACGGATGAGCCTGGAAATGAGGGTGGACTTTCCGGCGCCGGGCGGGCCGGTGATCCCGATGACGTGACGTCCCGGCCGGGCATGGTGCGCGAGGGCTTCGATAAGTTCGGCGGATAGCGCCTCCTCCGCGGGCCGGCGGCTTTCGAGAAGATTCAGCGCGGCGGCGACGGCGGTCTTTTGCGCGTTCAGAATGCCGTCCAGCGCGATTCCGGCAAGTCGGGAATTCATGGCGTGAGCGGACCCGGGTCGATGCCGTTGGCCGCCGCGACGATATCGACAATTTCCAGCATGATCCGATTCAGGTTGAAGTCCCGCGGGGTGAACACCCGCTGGATGGATCCTTGCGGCATCTTCTTCAGATCCGCCTCGGGGATGATGCCGCCGAGCACCACCGGAAGCGATTTGAGACCCCGCTTTTCCAGGCCGCGGATCACCTCCGGGACCAGCTTCAGGTGCGAGCCGCTGAGGGTCGAGAGCCCCACCACGTGAACCCCCTCCTGCAGGGCGCTTTCGGCGATCTGCTCCGGTGTGAGACGGATCCCCTCGTAGACCACCTCCATGCCCGCATCCCGGGCTTTGACGGCGATCTGCTCCGCGCCGTTGGAGTGGCCGTCCAAGCCGGGTTTGCCGACGAGCATCTTCAGGTTGCGCCCGAGCTTTTCGCTCACCCGGCGCACCCGTTGGATCACGGCACGCATGTCGTCTGCCGCGGGGTCGCCGAAAACAACGTTGCCGACCCCGGTGGGCGCCCGGTACTCTCCGTAAACGCTGCGCAGGGCATGGCCCCATTCCCCGGTCGTGACCCCGGCCTCGGCGCAGTCCATGCTTGCCGCCATCAGGTCGCCGTCGCCGGACAGGGTGCGGTGCAGACGATCCAGGGCGTCGGCCACTCGGCCGGGATCCCGCCGTGAGCGAAAATCCTGCAAGAGGGCGATCTGTTCGTTTTCCACCGCGTCGTCGACGGTCAGAAACGAGGGCTCCATGCCGGCCGTCAGCGGAGACGCTTCTCCCCCCTCAAAACGGTTCACCCCCACCACGACCCGCCGGCCGGTCTCGATCGCGCGCATGCGCCGCGCGTTGCTCTCCACCAGGCAGCGCTTCATGTACCCGTTTTCCAGCGCCTCGACGGCACCGCCCATTTGAAGGATCCGGTCGAGTTCCGCCACCGCGGCGTCTTCCAGCCGGCCCTCCTTCGCCGCGATCACCGGCGAGCCGTCGAAGATGTCCTCGTATTCCAGCAGGTCGGTCTCGTAGGCGAGGATCTGCTGAATCCGAAGGCTCCATTGCTGATCCCACTTTCGCGGAAGCCCCAGCGCCTCGTTCCAGGCCGGAAGCTGCACGGAACGCGCACGGGCCGATTGGCTCAGCACGACCCCCAGGCATTCGCAGATGATGCGGGCAACGTTGTTTTCCGGCTGCCGGCTGGTCAGTCCCAGGCTGTTGACCTGGACGCCGTAGCGGAAGCGCCGCAGATTCGGGTCGGAGACACCGTAGCGCTCCCGGCAGATGCGGTCCCACATCCGCGCGGAAACCCGCACCTTGCACATTTCTTCGATGAAGCGGATGCCCGCATTCAGAAAAAAGGCCATGCGCCCCACGACCTGGGGAAAATCCCGGGGGCCGATGTCTCCGGCCTCCCGCACGGTGTCGAGGACGCAGATGGCGTTGGCGAGGGTGAAGGCGATCTCCTGCTCGGGTTCCGCCCCGGACTCCTGAAGGTGATAGGAGCAAATATTGACCGGATTCCACTTGGGCAGATGATGAAAGGCATACCGGATGACCTCTCCCGCCAGCCGGATGGATGCCTTGGGAGGAAACATGTACGTGCCCCGGCTCAGGTACTCCTTCAGGATGTCGTTCTGGGTCGTGCCCCGCAGCCGGGAGAATTCGGCGCCCTGTTTGCGGGCCGCGCACAGGTAAAGGGCCAGAATCCAGGCCGTCGGCGCATTGACCGTCATCGAGGTGTTCATGCGTTCGATCGGGATTTGATCGAAGAGGGTTTCCATGTCTTCGAGGTGGCGCATGGGAACCCCCAGTTTGCCCACTTCGCCGCGAGCCAGGGGGTGGTCGGAGTCGTAACCGGTCTGGGTCGGCAGGTCGAAGGCGATGCTGAGGCCGGTCTGCCCCTTGGCCAGGTTGGCCCGGTAAAGCCGGTTCGATTCGGCGGCGCTGGCATAACCGGAATAGGTGCGCATCAACCAGGGCTGGTCCTTGGTGGAAGACTCCATTTCCTTTATCTCCATCCATGGGGGGCTATCCCCCTATGGGTTCGAGGATCCCGGTGGGGTCCACCGGCAGACGGTGATCGCGGTATCCGGGCAGATCACGTAGCAGGCGCCGCACGCCGTGCAGTGCCCGCCCTCCCCGGCTTCGGCGATGCGAATGCCGCGCGGATCGGTTTCCGCGGCCAGGCGAATGTGTTCCTGCGGGCAGGCGGCGACACAAAGGCCGCAGCCCTTGCAGCGCCCGGCGTCAACGCGGATAAAGCCCTTCGGTTTTTTTTTGCTCATGGGCGTTTTGTCCCTGCGAGAGCCTCGAATCCACGATCGATGGCGGCTTGATTGAGCGGAATCGCCTCGTGGCGATACACCGGCAACACCCGCGCGAGTCCCTTGAGGACCGCCGGCACGCGGATGCGTTGCAGTGCGTACAAGAGCCCGCCCATGGCCACCATGTTGGCGGCCTGGGGATTTTGCAGTTCCTCCGCGATCCGGTTGGCCGGGATTCCCATCCGTTTTACGTCCGTGCGGGCCGGCGGCGCATCCACCAGCGATTGGTTGTAAACGATCGCGCCGCCGGGTTTGACCCGCTCGCCGAACTTGTCGAGCGAGGCCTGGTTCATGGTCACGAGAAGCGTGAACCGGTTTCGCACCGGAGACCCGATGCGCTCGTCCGAGATGACCACGGTGCAATTGGCCGTGCCGCCGCGCATTTCCGGGCCATAGGACGGGTAGAAGGTGACCTGGAGGCCTTCGTAGATCGCCCCATAGGCCAGCAACCGGCCCATGAGCATGATCCCCTGGCCCCCGAAGCCGGCGATGAGCACTTCGTCGATCATGAGCGGATATCCTGCCTTTGCGCCGAGAATTCGCCGAGAGGATAATAGGCCATCATCTCGGACTTGATTTTTTCCATGGACCGGACCGGGTCCAGCCGCCAGTTGGTGGGGCAGGCCGCCAGGATTTCGACCATGCCGAAACCGCGGCCTTCGATCTGAATCTCGAACGCCTTCCGGATGGCTTTTTTGGCTTTCAAGATGTGGGGCACATCGTGGACCGACACCCGGGCGATGTAGGATTCGGGCGCAATGACCGAGAGCATCTCGGCCATCCGCAGCGGGTATCCGCTGTGCTTCGGGTCCCGGCCGACAGGGTAGCTCGTCGTGGCCTGGCCGATCAGCGTGGTGGGTGCCTGCTGGCCTCCCGTCGCCCCGAAAACGCCGTTGTTCACGTAGACCACGGTGATGCGTTCGCAGCGGCCGGCGGCATGCACGACTTCGCCCGTGCCGATGGCGGCCATGTCCCCGTCGCCCTGGTAGGTGAAGACCACCGTCTCCGGCCGGGCGCGCTTGATGCCGGTCGCGACGGCCGGGCCGCGGCCGTGCAGGGCCATGACCATGTCGCAGTCGAACTGGCGCCAGTTGCGGACCGAGCAGCCGGCGGAGGTCACCCCGATGGCCCGCCGAACGATATCGAGCTCGTCCATCACCTCCGCCACGAGACGGTGGATGGTGCCGTGGGAGCACCCCGGACAATACGGGAACGGGATATCGGTCATCGCATCCGGTTTTTGATAAACAATCTGCGCGTCCTGCATTGGAGGGCCTCCTAACTCTAAACCCGGCACGATCGCTCGATTTCATTGAAAATCTCATCCGGGCTGAAAATGTGGCCGCCGCCGACCCCGTAGTGCCGGATCTCGGCTTCGCCGCACACCGCCAAGCGCACGTCCTCCACCATCTGGCCGTTGTTGGCTTCCACCACCAACAACCGCCGGACGCCCGAGCGCACCGCCTCCCGGAGGGCCTTTTCCGGGTACGGATAAAGCGAGATGGGCCGGAAGAGGCCGGCCGGCATCCCCTCCCGGCGGGCACGCTGCACGGCGTCCTTCGGCAGCTCGGCGCGCATTGCGCTCGACGCCGTGC
>JBJKPT010000735.1:0-7396 GCA_046706045.1 Desulfobacterales bacterium | reverse complement strand
AGACCCCGGCCGCCCGTATTGAAACCATCGGCGGCTTCGGGGAGGTGACCGGCCAGAGCATCGAGGGCGGATTCCGCGAATGGCGCGAAACCATCGCGGCCATGCTGAGCCTGGGATTTCGCCTGGAGCGGACCCCGGTGACGGAACGGGCGTTTTTAGCGACCATGGGACTCCCCGAGTTGACCGATGAGATCCAGTCGGCGCTCCTGTCCCGCCATTCCTTGGCGTCCCTTCTCGATTCCGACGCGGAAGCGATCGCGGCCATGACCGGGGTGGCCCCGGCCGCGGCCGTGCGGATCGTCCAGGCCCTGAAGGAAAGCGCCCCGTTTTTTGCGCGGCTTGAATCCTTAGGGATCGCCCTGGTTCGGCAGGCGGGCCCCGGGGCCGGCACGGCCGAAAGCCCCATCGCGGGAAAGGCCGTCGTCTTTACCGGAAAGATGGTCCGCGGCAGCCGGGAGGAAATGCAGGAAACCGCCCGGCGCCTGGGCGCGAAGGTGCAGACCGCGGTCGCCCAATCCACCGATTACCTGGTCTGCGGCGAGAAGGTCGGTCCGAGGAAGCTTGAAAAAGCACGGGCCGCGGGTGTGGCCATCCTCTCGGAAGCCGAGTTCTTCGCCCTGGTCGAAGGCTCCGCAGGGTAATCCTGATCCCGCCCCCTTCATGAGGTCGTTCGCGCATTTTCTTGCGAGAACCCAAAAACGGAGGAATCCCCATGGCCACGAAACGAGCGCATCTCATCATTCATGGACGCGTGCAGGGCGTCTGCTTTCGCGCCGAGACCTGGAGCACGGCCCTTCGGATCGGCGGGCTGAGCGGCTGGGTGAGAAACCGTTCCGACGGCACCGTGGAAGTCCTTGTCCAGGGGGAGCGCCGCGATGTCGAGACCTTCATCGGCTGGTGCCGTCAGGGCCCGCCCAGGGCCCGGGTGACGGATGTCGCCATCGACTGGGAGGAACCCGGGGGCGATCTGGAAGACTTTGACGTGCGTTATTGACCGGGCAATGCCATTCCTGTTACCGGCATCCCGAAAGTGGATCGTAGACCTCCTGCCGGAGGTCTTCCCGCCTGCGACGGCGCCAATCGGGCGGTATGCCCGGGCAGGGGAGGGCCGCCGCTACCCGATACATGGCTTTTCCAGCCTCCTGCCTGCATTGGACCACCGTGTTGACTCTTTCCGGCCCGAAACTCTATGATGGGATCGACGCGTGGCCGCAACGCGGGTGAAACGCTTGCCTCGGGGAGATCGATCGTCATGAAACTTCGCACGCAGTTGCTTTTCGGATACCTGGCGGTCTTTGCGCTGATGGCCATCCTTGCCGGGGTCACGTTTCAGAGCACCAACGCGCTCATCGAAAACCAAGTCATGGTCGAAAAGGCCCACCGAATAAAAACCAGTGCACGGTTGTTCATGCGGTTTCTGGTGGACATGCAGACCGGGATTCGCGGCTATGCCCTGACCGGTAAGGCCGAATTCCTGGAACCCTATGATGTGGCAAAGACCTCTTATAAGACAACGCTCTCCGAACTCAAGGAGATGGCTGCCGGCAACCGGTCCCAGATGGCGCTGCTAAATGAGATCGAAGCCTTTGCCGATAGCTGGCAGAAGGAGATCGCGCTGCCGCTCATTCAGGCCCGGCGAGACATTGCGGCCGGCCACGGCGGCCTCGATCTGAGCAAGGTCATCGCCCTTGTGGAGAAGCCGGCCGACCGAACGATCATGAACACCATGCGCGATGAGGTCACCTCGTTTATCGCTTCGGAGGACGCAAATTTATCCCAGCAAGAGACACGCGCGCGGCAGGCGGCCGCGCGGAGCGAATGGATCGTGATTCTCGGTACCGTCCTCGCCATCATCCTTGGAACGGTGGCCATGGTGCTTACGGTCCGTGCCGTCATGCAACGGGTGGGCGGCGAGCCGGCGGCGATTGCCGGGATTGCGGACCAGATCGCCCACGGCAACCTGGATGTCGAGATGGGGGTTGCCGCCGGTGCCGCGACCGGCATCACCTCCGCCATCGGGGCCATGCTGGCCTCGCTCCAGGAAAACCGGGTTCAAAACCAGCAGAAGAACTGGTTGAAGACCGGGATCGCGCGGCTCAACGATGCGATGCGCGGCGATCCGCAAATCGACCTCCTGGCCTCGAACGTGATTTCCGAGGTCTGTTCCTACCTCGACGCACAGATCGGTGCGTTCTATCTCATGCAAGGAGATGCAAAACCGGCGCTCTCGCTTATCGGCAGCTATGCCTACACCCGGCGCAAAAATTTATCGAATGCGTTCCAACCGGGCGAAGGGCTCGTCGGACAGGCCGCATTGGAAAAACGGCAGATTCTCGTCGGCAACGTGCCCGCGGACTATGTCCAGGTGACCTCCGGCCTGGGCGAGCGCAGTCCGCGGTTCATCTGCGTCACCCCTTTTCTCTACGAGGGCCGCGTGAAAGGCGTTCTCGAAATCGGCACCCTCGGTGAAATGACCGATCGCGAGCTGGAATACCTGGCGCAGGCGATGCCCGTACTTGCCGTGTCGGTCGAAAGCGCCCAAACCAGAATCCAGGTGGTCCGCTCGCTCGAGGAATCCCAGCGGCTTTCCGAGGAGTTGCAAACCCAGCAGGAAGAGCTGAGGACCGCCAACGAAGAGTTGCAGGAGCAGACGCAGCGACTCGAGGAGTCCGAGGAAAAGCTCAAGGCCCAGCAGGAGGAACTCAGGGTCACCAACGAGGAGCTGGAAGAAAAAAACGACCTCTTGGAACGGCAGAAGAGGGAAGTCGAACGGGCCCGGAAGGATATCGAGGAAAAGGCCGAGGAACTCGCCCTGGCCAGCAAATACAAATCCGAATTCCTCTCGAACATGTCCCACGAACTCAGAACACCGCTGAACAGCCTGTTGCTCCTGGCCCGGGGCCTCGCGCAAAACAAGAACGGCAACCTGACCGAGGAGCAGGTCGAATCGGCGAAGATCATCCACGGCGGTGGGAGCGACCTCCTCAACCTGATCAACGAGATCCTCGATCTTTCCAAGATAGAGGCCGGCCGCATGGATTTGCACGTGGGGAAAGTGCCCGTGGAAGCGCTCGCCGACGGGGTCCGGGCCTCCTTCGGGCACATGGCCCGGGACAAGGGCTTGACCCTGGAGGTCATGGTGGAAGACGATGCGCCGGCCGAAATCACGAGCGACCGCAAACGCATCGAGCAGGTGATTCGCAACCTGGTTTCGAATGCCATCAAGGTCACGGAAAAGGGGAGTGTCCGGGTCACGTTCCGTCGTCCGGCCCCATCGAGGGATCTGTCCCGAATCGGTCTTATTCCCGGCGACTGCCTGGCCATTGCGGTTGAGGACACCGGCATCGGCATCGCGCCGGACCAGCAGAAGATCATTTTCGAGGCGTTCCAGCAGGCGGACGGCGGAACGTCGAGGAAATACGGAGGAACGGGACTGGGGCTTTCCATCTCCAGGGAACTGATGCGCCTTTTGGGCGGCGGGATCCAGCTTGAAAGCGAGCCGGGCAGGGGGTCGACATTCACCGCATGCCTTCCCGTATCGCTTTCCGCCAAACGAACGGTCGCGCCGGGCAATACCGCCACGATCACGGTGTCCAGAGCCGGTGAGGGCGCCTTTCACGCGCCGACGCCGCCAAGGCCTGCCGCCGTCCAAATAGCGGATGACCGCGAACGGCTGGAAACGAACGACCGCGTCATCCTGGTCATCGAGGACGACCCCGACTTTGCCCGGGTGCTTCACAAGAAATGCCAGGAAAAGGGATTCAAGTGCCTGGCCGCCCCCACCGGCGAGGCCGGGCTGGAACTCGCCGGAAAGTTTCTGCCCAGCGCGGTGATCCTCGACATCCGCCTTCCGGGGATGGATGGATGGGCGGTGTTGAGTGCGCTCAAGGAAAACACCAGGACCCGGCACATCCCCGTGCACATCGTCTCCGTCGAGGAACCCTCCACCGAAGCCCTTCGCAAGGGGGCGGTCGGGCATGCCTCCAAGCCGCTCCGCCAGGAGGATCTCGAAGAGACCTTCCGCAGAATCGAAGAGGTCGCGGCCGTCCGGCCGAAGCGGTTGCTGGTGGTGGAGGACGACCCGAAGACACGCGCCGAGACCGTCAAGTTGATCGGCGGCGGGGATGTGTCGGTGGATGAGGTTGAAAACGCCGCCGGGGCGATGGACGCGATCCGGTCCACCCGCTACGACTGCGTGGTCATGGATCTGGGGTTGCCGGACATGGATGGCGGCGAGCTGCTTGCCAGGCTCGAACGGGAAGGCGTGCCGATGCCTCCCGTGATCGTTCACACCGCGCGGGATCTCACCGACGAAGAGGAGGCGGATATCCGCGAACGCGCGGAGTCCATCGTCATCAAGGACGTCCGGTCCCAGGAGCGGTTGCTGGACGAGGTGTCTCTCTTTCTGCACCGGGTCGTGGACCGGATGTCGGAGAAAAAGCGCCAGATCATCCGTGATCTGCACGATACGGACGAGGCGTTGCGGGACAAAAAGGTGCTGATCGTGGACGACGACATGCGCACCACGTTCGCGCTGTCCCGCCTTCTGACCGAGCGGGGAATGCAGCCCGCGAAGGCCCAAAACGGGGAACGCGCCCTGGAGCTTCTCGATGCGAACCCGGACACCGACCTCGTGCTCATGGACATCATGATGCCCGTCATGGACGGCTATGAGGCCATGCGGCGGATCCGCATCCAGGAGAGATTCCGGAACCTGCCGATCATCGCGCTGACGGCCAAGGCCATGCCGGAGGATCGCGCCCGATGCCTGGCGGCGGGTGCCAACGACTACCTGACCAAGCCGGTGGACCCGGGGCGCCTGATCTCCATGATGCGCGTGTGGCTTTACCGGTAGATGCAAGGGATGGAAGTGAGATGCGGCCATGAATGACGCCGAAATCGAGCAAATCGAGATCGACCTCCTGCTGGAGGCCGTCTACCGGCGCTACGGCTACGACTTCCGTTCCTATGCCCGGGCGTCCATCGAGCGCAGAACGCGGCTCTTTCTTTCCAAACTCGGATGCGCGTCGGTATCCGAAATGATCCCGATGATCCTGCGGGACAGGGAACTCTTTTCCCGGCTGGCGGGCTATTTTTCCATTGCGGTGACCGAAATGTTTCGCGATCCGTTCGTCTATCGCACGGTGAGAAACGAGGTGATTCCGTTGCTCAAGACCTGGCCCCATGTCAAAATCTGGCATGCCGGGTGCGCGACGGGAGAAGAGGTCTATTCGTTGGCCATTGTCCTCAAAGAAGAAGGCGTTTACGACCGTGCGACCATTTATGCCACCGATTTCCATGACGATGCCCTGGAAAAGGCCCGTGAGGGGATCTACGCCATCGGAAAACTGCAGGAGGCCACCCGGAACTACCAACAGGCAGGTGGCAAGGGGTCGCTTGCCGAGTACTATCATGCCCACTACGATGCGGTGGCGATGAATTCGGCCCTCAGGGAACGCGTCGTCTTTTCCGGCCACAACCTGGCATTGGACAGCGTTTTCGGAGACATGCATCTGGTTTTCTGCCGCAACGTGCTGATCTACTTCAACCGGGAACTCCAGAACCGGGCGCTGGGGCTCTTCACGGAGAGCCTGGTGCACGGAGGATTCCTGTGTCTCGGAACGAAAGAGGACCTGCAATTCTCCAGTGTGAGCGAGCGGTATGACATCGTCGACGACAAGGCGCGGATCTACAAGAAGAAGGTCGCCTCCTGATGATCGGGACGAAACCCGCGCTAAGAAACCGGCACCTCAGGGCCATGGTGATGGGGGGCTCGGCCGGGGGGAGGGAGGCGCTCGCGGTGATCCTTTTCGCGCTTCCCGCGGGTTTGGCAATTCCGGTACTCGTGGCGCAGCACCTGCACGCAAGCGACAACGGATCGTTTGCGCGATACCTGGCCTCCAAAACGCGCCTTTCGGTGGTCGAACCCTGCGACAAGGAACGGATCGAGCCGGGCCGGGTCTATACGGCGCCGGCCAACTACCACATGCTCGTGGAACGGGACGGCACCCTCGCCCTCTCGGTCGACGAACGGGTCAACTGGTCGCGGCCGTCGATCGATGTGCTCTTCGAAAGCGCCGCCCTCATTTGGGGCGCCGGGTTGGTCGCGGTCATTCTCTCCGGGGCAAGCGCCGACGGGGCAAATGGCATCCAGGCGGTCAAAAGGGCCGGGGGTTTCACCATTGCCCAGGACCCGGACACCGCGGACCATCCGTTTATGCCCCGGGCGGCGATCGCCACCGGTGCCGTGGACGACGTGTTGCGGCCGGCGATGATCGGACGTCTGCTCGCCGAGCTGAGCAAAAAGGACGAGGACAACACCCGGGAAACGTTGCTCCGAACCGTGCAAATTGAGCCCAGGGGAGGGCCCGGCCATGCCTGACAAACAGAAAATCCTGATCGTGGACGACAGGAAAGAGAACCTCGTCGCCCTCCGGCAGGTCCTGAGCGGCCTCGGTGCCGAAATTATCGAAGCCACCTCCGGCAATCAGGCCCTCACCGCAACCCTCGACCACCAGTTCGCGGTGGCGATTCTGGATGTGATGATGCCGGGGATGAGCGGCTACGAATTGGCGGAGCATTTGCGGGGGGACAGGAAAACCCAGGTGTTGCCCATCGTGTTCGTCACCGCATCCTACGCGGACGAATTCCACCAATTCATGGGCTACCAGGCCGGCGGCATCGACTATATCGTCAAGCCCTACGCACCCGAGGTTCTTTTGGGAAAGGTGAACGTTTTCCTCGAGATGGACCGCGACAAGCGTGAGCTGAAAAAATACCAAGACCATCTCGAGACGCTGATTGCGGAGCGCACCGCTACGATCGAGGAGCGGGTCAAGGAGGTCAAATGTCTTTACGCCATTTCGAGCCTGGTCGCCGAACCGTTCGAAAGCATCGAAAAGAGTCTGCAGGCGGCGGTGGATCTGATCCCGGAGGGCTGGCAATATCCTGAAATCACCCGTGCGCGGATTACCTTCCGGGGGAGGCGGTTTGTTTCGGCCAAATTCAGGGACACCGCTTGGATGCAATCCGCCGACATCGTGCTCGCCGGCAAGACGGTTGGAACGGTGGAGGTCTGCTACATCGAGGAAAGACCCGAGCGTGACGAAGGGCCTTTTTCCAAGGAGCGCAGGGAGCTGATCGAGGACATCGCCAGGCAGCTCGGCGTCATGATCCACCGGGAAGAGGCGGCGCGGGAGCGCGGACGCTTGCTCTCGGCCATCGAGCAGACCGGTGAGATGATCATCATCACCGATACCGAGGGCCTCGTCCAGTACGTCAACCCGGCGTTCGAGCGGGTGACGGGCTACAGCCGTCAAGAGGTCGTCGGGCAAAACCCGCGCCTGCTCAAAAGCGGCCGACAGGACCCTGCCTTCTATCGCGAGTTATGGGAGGC
>JBJKPT010000734.1:0-9107 GCA_046706045.1 Desulfobacterales bacterium | reverse complement strand
CGTTCAAGGACGGCGGTCCAGTGGGTGAGCGCGAAAGAGACCAGAAAGATCAGGCTGGCGGCGGCCCCGGCCGCGGCGATGTCCGGAATGACCAGAAGGATGACTGCAACCATGGCGACCGTCAGGACAATCGCATGAACCGGCGTTTTCCGGGACGCGTTCACCCGGCCGATCAACCGGGGCAGGCTCCGGTCGGCGGCCATGCTCAAGGCCACCCGCGAAGCCGCCATCAGGTTTGCGCGAAGGCCCGAGAGCATCGCCAGGATCGCGGCCACCATGACCAGCCAGTACCCGAAGGAACCGAGATAATTTCTGACGGCCACGGCGACGACGGTATCCGGGTGCGCAAGACTCATCCGTACGATATCCTGGCCGGAAGAAACACCGACGGTGTTGACCACCAGGAGAAGCGGCAGATAGATCGCCAGCGCCATCCCGAGGGAGAGCAACATCGCGCGGGGGATGGTCTTTTCCGGATCTTTTACCTCGCCGGCGACCGCGGCGATGAGATCGAATCCCTGCAGGGCGATGAACGTATAGCCCATGGCCTTGAGGAGTCCCGTCGGCCCGTGCGTGAAAAACGGGCTGAGGTGAACGCCGAGTTCGTGAATCGGCCGCCGGGTGAGGACGAGGAAGCCCGCGCCGATGATCACCAGGAAAACCACCACCTTCCCCCAAGTGGCCCACTGGCCGCCGCCGCTGGTCGTGCGGATGAGGGAGAGTCCGTATGCGAGGGTGGCCGCCACGGCGAGAAGAACGATAACTCCCCGCGATGTCGGTGGAAAGGCGATCGGCAAATGGGTGATTTCAACGATCCGTTCCAGCCCGGCGGCCGCAAACGAGGCAAACCCCAGGGCGTAAAGCACGCCCGCCACCACCGAGGCGAACCAGACCACCCAGCCCACCATGAAGGCTGCGGGCGCGGAGAGCACCTTTTTGGAAAAGGTGTACGTGCCCCCGGATTCGGGAAAGGCCGCGGCCATCTCCGCGTAACTGAGCGCGGTCAGGACCGCGATGGCCCCGTTCAGTGTAAACGCGAGCACGGCGCTCGGCCCGGTCGCGGCAAAGGCGACCCCTGCCAGGGCCAGGATGCCGCCGCCGACAATGGCGCCCACGCCGACCCCGGTGGTGCCGATAAGCCCCATGGAGCGGCCCAGCTGGCTGCGTTCAGATTCTGCCATTCGGCCTCCCTGAAAAAGGAACCGGGTTATTCCCGGTGATCACGGTCGGTAGAGACCGTGGGGGGGGGGGCCTTTCACAGGTGCCATCGTGGTTTTCCAAATCGGAAACACCGTGCCGCGAAAGCCTTCCGGCGGCACCCTTGAGCATTGAAGCCTTGGACGCATCGTGCGCCCCCCTCCCGGCGGATGCGATCAACCCCAGAACGGGTTCCGCGGGCCCCTGCGATCCGGGTGTTTGTCGCTCGTTCACCCCTCGCCCGCCGCCCCGGCGACGGGCACGGCGTTTCCGCTTCCCAGAAGGCCCCGGACATTGACTTTAAGGTAAGTTCAAACCATCCAATGGATGCTTGTTGATTTTCGTGTAAAATTGGCGGGAGGGGGAAAAAATCACGGGCGCTGCAGGCGTCATCTCCCAAAAATCATTCCCCGCGCCCATCCGCATGTCTGGGTTACCTATCATTTGAAACTCCTGTTTGCCAGGGGAAAGCTCGCGGCGATCCGCCAGCAGTGGGCGTTCGACGAGGATTTCTCCTCCATGTTGCTCGCCGACCGGATCAAAGGCTATCGCAGGGGCAAGCCGCGGACATCGAAAGGAATTGCGGGGTTACGCGATCACGCGTTCAACAACCTTGACGAGGATCGCCTGCCCATGACCCCCTCGGTCACCCGCGCTACGGCTTTTCTTGCCCTCACCGGACTCCTCTTTGCGCTGGTGGCGGCGCCGGCGAACGCCGTCGGCACGCCGGGACAAAAGGCTCCCCTCGAATCCCGTTTGATACTTCCCGAACCGTTTCGTTTCCTCCTTGGCAAGGCGGTGGTCTTCCAGAGCAAGCTCAATGCCCGCCTTCGCTCCGAACTATCGGCCGTGCGGCACGGCAATTCCTGGTTTCCGGCACGGGTCATCGTGTTTGCCGGGTTCCTTTACGGGGTGTTGCATGCCGTCGGACCGATGCTCGGATAAAACGGTCTTCGTCAAGGCGGACCAAGGGCAGGACGCCCCGAATGGTTTTCGGCGCATCGGGAAAGATTCATGGGTTTGGCGGGTTTGGAATGACCCGACCAGGAGATGGGGCGGCAACCGTTTCCGGATTTTCATTGGCCACCGGGGAATCCCGTCAACCTGTTTCTTCGCGATTTCCTGCGGGTAAAAAACGGGCGAACGTTATCCGGCGTCGCCGATCGGGCGGGATTCCGTCATGCGTCGCCGGATGTGCCGCGATGAATGGGCCGCAGCGTAAACGAAAAAACTCAGGGAAGCGATCCATGTGCTGGCAGGATAACCGATGGTGTACGCGCAGGCAATGCCGCCCCATGTTTCCAGGACGCCCAAGACAACGGCGATGATCCATCCGCTTCGAGCCCCCCGGCTCAGGGACTGGGCCGCGGCGGGAGGTCCTACCAGCAGGGCGAAGATCAGCAGTGCGCCGATGATGGGAACGGCGATGGCGACGGTGGCCGCCAGCAGGCACAGAAAAAGGACGTTCAAGAGGGGAACGGGCACGCCGCGGCCGGCGGCCGCCTCTTCGTTCAGGCTCATGAACAGCAAGGGGCGGAAGATCAGCCCCATGCCCACCAGGACCGCACCGCCGATACCTACCGAAAGCCATGCCTGCCCCAACGTGATTCCCACGATGCTGCCGAAGAGGATCGCCATGGCGGATTGGGCGTTGGACGTGTAAAGGTTCAGGAAAAGAACCCCCAGGCCCAGACAGAACATGAGGATCATGCCGACACCGACATCCCGTTCGCTCAAACGGCTCCCCGACCAGGCCAGACCCAAGGCGGCGAGAAAAGTAGCGGTGAAAAGGCCCGCGTAGGGATTCAAGCCGAGCAGGATGGCGCCGGCTGCGCCGGTAAAGCCCACGTGGGAAAGGGCGTGGGCGGCAAACGCCTGCCGCCGCAAGGTGACGAAGTAACCCACCGTGGCCGCCGCCACGGCGATCGCCGTCCCGGCGATCAGCGCATGCCTCATGAATGCGTATTCCAGGCCGAACATCATGACGGCTCTCCATCTCCCGGGCAGTGGCAGGTCAATTCGGGAACGAAACCGCCGTTTCCGACTGCCCGCATCGAACGCCCGTAGAGATCTTCCAGCATGGGGGAATTCAAAAAGTCGGAAACCGTGCCGAAGCGCCCGGCGCCCTCGGCCAGGTAGAGAACATTGTCCATGTAGGGCAAGAGCGGGTTGATGTCATGGCCGGTCATGAACACCGTCATGCCCTGTTCCCGGCAAAATCCGCCGGTCAGCTGAAGCAGCTGTTGTTGGGACTGGGGATCGAGGTTGTTGAGGGGCTCGTCCAGAAACAGCATCCGTACCGGATTGACCAGGGCCTGCGCAATACGCACCCGCTGTCGTTGCCCTCCCGACATGATATCCAACGGCACCTTGGCCAGATGCTCGGCATGGACCTGGGCCAAGGCGGTCAGAATCGCTTGGCGCCGCCCTTGAAGCGGCCAGGGCCAGCCCCAACGCTCACCCCGCCAGGCCGAGGCGACAAAGGCCGCGGCACTTAGATTTCCTTCCGCCTCCGGCGATTCGCGCTGGCTGACATAGCCGATTTGACCGCGGGCCCGGCGGATGTCCGCACCCAGGATCCGCAAACGGGAAAAACTCGCGGGAACAAGGCCGAGGAAAGCCCGAAACAGGGTCGTTTTACCGGCGCCATTGGGTCCGAAAACGCCGACAAAACTTCCCTCCGGCACCTCCAATTGCAGGTGCGCGAAGACGCGGCGCCCGTTTAGCACGCAGCCCAAATCCTG
Source organism: Desulfobacterales bacterium (assembly GCA_046706045.1). Taxonomy (GTDB): domain Bacteria; phylum Desulfobacterota; class Desulfobacteria; order Desulfobacterales; family JBDRRP01; genus JBJKPT01. The sequence continues at coordinate 5,166 of JBJKPT010000734.1, read as the reverse complement.
CGCCTCGATAGCGATGTCACGAGTCATTGGCGTGATGATCCTGCGGAAGCGGTGATCGCCCTATCCAAGGTCTGCAACGTCTGCACCATCCATTGCACATAACCGGTCTGCGGGGGCACGAACTCTTCCACCCCCACCACGGGAATCCCGCTGCTTTTTGCGATCCCCCGGATCCGCCGGGTGAGGGGATCGGTCACTTGTTGATTGAAGAACAGAACGGCCGCCCGATGTCGGCGCAGGCTGTCCTCGTATCGCGCCACTTCCTTGGGGGAGGGTTCCGAATCGTTCATGACGTCGAACTGGAAACGGTTGTTGATGCTGCGATACCCCAGCAGCCGGATGAGGTATCCGGCGACCGGCTCCGTGGCGGTCACGGTCAACGCGGGATGTGCCGCCATCACCCGCTGGGCCTCGGCGTAGACTTGGAGCAGCGCGTCGGCGAAATGCGCCAGATTGGCGCGAAACCGAGCGGCGTGTCCGGGATCGAGCCCGGCAAAAAGCGCCGCCAAACGGCTTGCGGTGAGCAAACCGACCCGAGGGTCATAGAAAATATGCGGATTCTTGTCCGCCGTGACAAGAAATGGGGCCAACGCCGCGACGACCACCACCTGACGTCCGTTGCCGGGATTGGGGGCGATCAGTTTCTGCATCCAGTCATCGTAGCCGAGGCCGTTCATGACCACGACTTGAGCCCGTGCCAGGCGCCTGGCCACGGTGAGGTCCGCCTCGAAGAGGTGGGGGTCCACGTTGGGATTCTTGATGATGCTGTCGACCTTGACAAGGGGTCCGCCGATCGCTTCGGCGATTACGCCGTAGGTACTTTCGGCGGCAACCACCGAGATGGCGGCGGCCTGCACCCAACCGGAAAACAGGATGATCGGGATCATGGGGCCGAACGCCAAAAAGACAAACGAAAAGCGCCTCTTCATGGAAAGGCTTCCTCCTGCAAACGTTTTCCGCCGGTCGGTGCGCCGGTTCCGATATCCGAAACAACGGGGAATGTTTTGGTCCGCCGCTCAGGAACCGGGTCGCCGAAAATCTCTCCAATGAAAGAATGTCGCCCGCCGTGATGGATTGCGTGGGCGTATGCGAGGTTTTCTATTATTGCGAATTCGTTTGCATTATCATCGCCACATCCGATTGTCAAGCCATAATGCAAATGCACCTGCAATAAGAGGCCGATGCTCTTCAACGCGCGATCGGGGTCAATGGACGATCACCGGACACACTCTCTTCCGGCACATCCCGTACGCCGTTTCGCTTATCCGTTGAAATCAATAGGCGTAGGGCTCGGCATTTCGGACCTCGATGATAAATGGGATATCGGGTTCCTTTATCCTGGCGACGTTGTCGGCAACCAGGAGATGGGAATCGCTTAGAACGGTGATGTTCATCCCTTTGATCCGAATGCCGGGTTCGGGAAATTTTTGGGACAGGTCTTCCACGGCGCCATAGACCGCCGCCCATTGCCCGCCGGCAAGAGTGCCGACATGCGCGTACCGTACCCGGAAACCCATTCCGACCGCATCGGCCAGGCAGCAGAACACCGTGTTCCGGATGAGGGCGAACTGCCCCAGGCGATCCAGTTCCGCCGTGCGTTTGACGATACCCCGGACCATGTAGCGCAACGCCGGCTTTTTGGGCCGGGCTTCGCCGCAGAGCGAAAACAGTTCGGCGAGGTTGATTTTGACGTACACGATGCCGTTCATGGTCACGCGGGGGGATGCTTTCTCAAGACGCGCCGCCCGAGACTCGGTCGCCCTGTGGCCGGCAAGGGATATTCCGCCATCGGCGATAAAAAAGACCCTCAAGAGAAGAAGAAAAATAATGATCCTGGAAAGCTTCGGGCGTTGGCTGGGACGCGCGGTCGCCACGACGCCGACAAGGATGAGAAGTATTGCGGTCGTGGCCGTCAGCCACTTGAATTTGGGGTTGAGAAACCGCCAGTAATCTCCGAAAAAAACCAGCAGGCCCGCGTAGAGGCCTATCGCGAGGAGAATGAGCCCCTCCAAAACAGCGCCGGTTCTTTTCATCGGGTCACCGAATCACCGATCCCGCGAGGAGCGAGAACATGAAAACAAAAACCGTCGGAAGAAATATGAGCACGAGGACGATCCGTTTCCGGAAAACCGATCCGTACATGAAGATGAGCTTGAGATCGACCATGGGGCCCAGCGCCATGAAGGAGATCTGGGCCGCGGCGGGAAAAGAGATAAAGGAGGCCGCCACGAACGCATCCGCCTCCGAGCATATGGAGAGAATGACCGCGAGCAGCATCAGGACCCCGACGGCAAGGACGACGCTGCTTTGAAAGGAAAGCAGCAGCTGTTCAACCATGAGGACCTTGAAATAGCCGACCACCAGTGCGCCCAAGATGAGATATTTCCCCATATCGAGAAATTCCGAGGCCGTCAGGCGCATAACGGCAATCGGCCGGGATGCCGCTCCTCCTTCGGAAACCTCTCCGCAAACGAGGCTTCCCCCCGGCGAAACCGCGAAACAAGGATCCGGGCGATAGCAGGCCCCGCCTTCCGCATGACGGTGATCTGCAACATCGGAAGTTTCTTTTCCATCACGAAGCAAATGCTCTAGTTTGGTCTCACCAACGACCAGCCCAAAGCAGAATGCGGTGGTTGCAACGACAAAAACTCTTGCCAGCATCATCCGGAGGTTTCCGCGAAAGGCCACGTAGGTGGCGGCGAGCACCAGGGGGTTGATGACCGGCGCGGAAAGCATGTACGTCATCGCCACATCCACCGGAACGTTCTTTTTCAGCAGCCGGCGGGCAATGAACACCACACCGCACTCGCAGGTGGGGATCAGCATGCCGGCGCAAAGTCCGAAAAGCAGGCCCACGAAGCGGTTCCTCGGCAGATACTTTTCCAGAAGTTCCTGCGGCATGTAAATCTCGAAAACAGCGGAAAGCATCGCTCCCAAAAGCAAAAATGGGGACGCCTCCAGGAACAACGCGACGACCGTCGAGGTAAATATCTGTATGTCTTGGTTCATGATGGTTGGCGGTGCGCTTTAATGCCGTAACGGGCGCAGAGAATTTTCTTTACTGCCGCTTGAAACAACGCTTTCGGCGTTTTTTCGATTGCACGAAGCACAAATGCCGAACAGAAACACTTCATGGCTTTCGGTGACAAAGCCCTGCGGTGTCGATTCTTTCTCATTCAAGGCACACCCGGGCAATTCGAATACTCTGTTGCAGGACCGGCAGTGAAAGTGATGGTGGTGGTCTTTTCCGGCCTTTTCGTAAAGTGTGCCCAGACCCGGATGCTCGATTTTGCGAAGCCATCCTTTCTCCAGCAGCAGTTTCAGGTTCCGGTAGACGGTCGACTGGTCGAGCGATTCGACGATTTGGCGTCCGGTGCTAAGGATCTCTTCCACCCCCATGGGCCGGTTGTTTTCCAGGAAGACTTCCTGGATGGCGTTTCTCTGGGTTGTCTTTCGTCTCATCGTTTCAATCCCTCGACAAGCAATTAACGTTTTCACTCCATTATTGCAAGCATATCAGCAATATCAATTGACAACCGGATTCGACCGTGTATAATGCGGCCGACTTCACAACAGAAGGGAGAAATGCAAAGCACTTCGCTATCGACGGGGACTTTCATTTGGAAAGTGCCCAACACCGGAAAAAAGAGCATTTTGCGAAATCTTGGTACTGACCGCGACCTGGAAAAGACTCCTCCTGCCTTGACTCTGACATCCGGCCCATCATTGCGTGTTGGGATATTATCATGACCAAATGCAAAACGTACACCGTCTGCCTGATCGGCAATTTCGAAAAACCGATGCGCCAGTTTCGTGTTCCATCGCTGATCGTCTGGCCCCTCTGCATCGCCCTGGTTTGCGGGGTCGCGTTCGCCTCATCGAGTCTTCGCAGCTACCTTCAGCTCAAAACGGTCCACGCCCAAGACCTCCGGATGTCCCGAAAATTGGAGGACCAGCAATCCCGGCTCCACGGACAGCAACACCAGATCAAGGCCTTCGCCGCCGAGATCAACCGGCTCCAGGCCCACCTGCTCAAGCTCAACCGGTTTGCTCGAAAAATACGGATCATCGCCAACGTGAGACCCGCCGAGGCGTCTCTCTTCGGCATGGGCGGCGACCCGCTCGAAGACATCGACCCCAGCCTGTCCATGACCGCTCGCCACAGCGCCCTGATCCGGGAGATGTACAACCGGACCCATCAACTCGAAACCGCCAGCGAACGGGAAAAGACCAGTTTTAAAAAGCTGCTCGCCTCCCTTGAAAATCAAGTCGATATTCTGGCGGCCACCCCGTCCATTCGTCCGGCGCCCGGCTGGATCACCTCGCATTTTGCCTATCGCATCTCACCTTTTACCGGAAAGCGCGAATTCCACTACGGCCTGGATATCGCCGACCGGGTCGGCACGCCGGTCGAGGCCACGGCCGACGGCACCATCATCTTTTCCGGCCACAAAGGGTTGCTGGGAACTTGCGTGATCATCGATCACGGCCATGGCATCACCACCCGTTACGGTCATCTCAGCAAACTGCTCCGGAAAAAAGGCGACAAGGTCAAGCGGGGGGAGACCATCGGGCTGATGGGAGATACCGGGCTCAGCACCGGCCCCCACGTCCACTACGAAGTCCGTCTCGACGGCGTCCCCGTGAATCCGGAGAAATACATCCTGAATTAAAAACCCGGTCCCCCCATCGCCTCGAGCCTGGCCGGCCGCAGCTACGGGGCATCCGGGTGCAGGGCCAACTTGCTCTCGATGTTGTTCTTCAGCCAGTTGGGATCCCACCACTCGATCGGATTGACCGGAAGTCCCGAAACGAACACGCCGAAGTGCAGATGATCGCCGTCGGCCATCCCGGTGGTGCCGGTATGACCGATGATCTGGCCTTTCTTCACCGTTTCGCCGGGCTTGACGCCGATGCGGGTCATGTGCGCGTAGAGGGTCTGAAGACCGAGACCGTGATCGAGAACCACGCACTGCCCGTAGATCCCCCGTATCCCGGCAAAGACCACTTTGCCGTCGTTGGCGGCGACAATCGGCGCGTGTTCCACGGAAGCCAGATCGATTCCGAGATGGGTCTGGTGGTCAATCTTTTGCCCGCGGTAGAAGTAGTCGCGGGCATCCCCGAAGCTGGCCATGCGGGCCGCATCGGGCTGCCGCAGAAACACTC
>JBJKPT010000733.1:0-3512 GCA_046706045.1 Desulfobacterales bacterium | reverse complement strand
CCACAAGGGTGAGGCGCTCGTTGATGTTGAAAAAATTGATCAATTGCGTTCGACACGGTGTTGAGCTGGTCTTCACGAGATGACGGCGGTTCACGAGAACATTGATAAGAGAGGATTTTCCGACATTGGAACGACCGGCAAAGGCGACTTCTGGCAGCATGGCCGGCGGATAATGGTCGGGGTTCGGGGCGCTGGTCACGAAATTGGCGGATTTGATGATCATCTCAACGGGTCACCAGGTAGGCCTCGAGTCGGTCCATTCCCTCGGCGATGTGCTCGAGGGAATTGGCATAGGAAAAACGAAGATACCCTTCGCCGTTTTTTCCAAAATCGATTCCGGGCGTCACCCCGACATGGGCTTTTTGGAGGATATCAAAGGCAAGGGCATATGAATCGTTCGAGATGTGTTTGGCATTGGCGAAAACATAAAAGGCGCCGGTCGGCTCCACGGTGATCCCGAACCCCATGGACTTCAGCCGGGCGAGCATGTAGTGACGGCGCTCGTTATAGATCCGCTTCATTTGCGCCGTGTCGGTCCCGGCCTCGCGAAGGGCCGCAATCCCGGCTTGCTGCACCATGGCGTTGACGGAAATAAAAAAATTCTGGGCGATTTTCTGGATCGGCCGGATGAACGGCTTCGGTGCAATGAGGTATCCGAGACGCATCCCGGTCATGGCAAAAAGCTTGGAAAACCCGTTTAAGACAAATGCCCGGTCGGTGAATTCGAGAATCGAGTGCTCTTTTCCTTCATAGACCAATCCGTGGTAAATTTCATCGGAGACGATGTAGGGTGAAAATTCGGCGATGGCACGCATTCGCTCTGGTGACAAGAGATTTCCCGTGGGATTGGACGGTGAGTTGATAAAGATGGCCCGGGTTCGGTCGGTGAGTCTTTCCCGAATGGCTTCCGGCCGGTATTGAAATCCGTCTTCTTCGTAAACCGGGACGGCTACCGGAACCCCCTGGACGAATTTGATGAAATTCGGGTAACAGGCATAGTGAGGGTCGGAAATGACGACTTCGTCGCCAGGCTCGAGCAAGGCGGAAAAAAGCATGAACATGGCAGGCGAGGACCCGGAAGCGATCACAATCCGTTCCGGATCGACGGTGACGGCGTAGGTTCTCCGGTAATGGTCGGCGATGGTTTCTCTCAGGTTCAGGGCGCCAAGGCTATGGGTATAATGGGTGTATCCGTCTTCGAGCGCCTTGCAGGCAGCGGCTTTGACGCATGCCGGGGCGTCGAAGTCCGGTTCACCCATTTCCAGATGGATGATGTCGATGCCCTGACGCTCCATTGCGTTGGCTTTTTCAAGGACGTCCATAACGATAAAGGGGCTGATGTCTCGGATACGCGAGGTGGTCATCGCAACGCTCCCATCACGATATAAAACAAATCGCTAAGATCTTCGACGGCGGGCTAACGCCGGTCCCAAACAAGCTATTTTCGAAGGGGTTGCCGTATTCATTTCCCTGTCGGATTATCTTATGCGTCGGGTTTTCGATGACGCCATCGGCGCCGGAGCCCAGAAGGTTCGAAATCGGACCCGAACCGCAGCAGAGGATATCATGGATTCAACGGTAGGTTTCCCTTGGATCGAAGAGCGGTCTTTCGTCTGCGATGAACCTGCCGTTTTCCAGTTTTCGGTAAAAACAACTTCGGTGACCGGTGTGGCAGGCGGAGCCGCCAACCTGGTCAATGCGCAGCAAAATGGTGTCGCAGTCGCAATCGACGCGGATTTCGACAACCCGTTGGATATGACCAGAGGTCTCGCCCTTAACCCAAAGCTTACCCCGGCTGCGACTGTAATAGGTCGCCATTCCGGTCTCAACGGTCTTTTTCCAGGCTTCCGCGTTCATGTAGGCGAGCATCAGGACCTCTCCGCTCGTGGCGTCTTGTGCGATCGCGGGAACGAGGCCGCCGGTTTTTTGAAAGTCGATCTCGATCATGCGTTACTCCAATATTGCATGGATTCCCGGCAGCTACGCAACGCATTGGACCGCTGACGGCAGACGAACGTGCTTAAAATCAATTCGTCTAATCGGAACCCACCGTAAAGTCAATTGATCTTTTTCCTTAGGAGCCTTGCCTCAGCCCGGGGAATCGGTTAAAAACAAAAAATTTGAAATCGATGCGAAGCCGGAAGCGAAATCCCCCGGCTGCTGCCGAGACAATTGGGATAACGTCATGACCTTCAAAAAATCAACCTCCGAAATTCATAAAAAACGGGCCAAACCTCCGGTTCGAAGCTTGGCGAGCCGTCTGTTCCGCTGGTTCCTGCTGCTCTTTCTGATCGGCTGCGCCGCCGCTGCGGTTGCCGCTGCCGGACTGATTTATGCCTTAAGCCGGGATCTCCCGGATATTGAAACCCTGAAAACGTATCGACCACCGGTGATCTCCACGGTCTATTCCGACGACGGTCAAAAGATCGCCGAATTTTACCATCAGCGGCGCATCGTCATTCCGCTTGAAGAGATGCCCAAAGAGCTCGTCCAGGCCTTCATCGCGGCCGAAGATTCGCGGTTTTACGAGCATGGCGGCATTGATTTCATCAGCATCATCCGAGCCTTTTTTAAAAACCTGGAAGCCGGCACCATTGTCCAGGGAGGCAGCACCATCACCCAGCAGGTCACCAAGTCGTTTTTTCTTACACCGGAGCGCAGCTATCGCCGAAAGATCAAGGAAGCGATCCTGGCCTATCGCATCGACAAGGCGTTTTCAAAACAAAAAATTCTTTATTTGTAACTCAACCAGATCTACTTGGGATATGGGGCTTACGGTGTTGAGGCGGCGGCGGAAAACTACTTTGGAAAGCCGGCCTCGAAGTTGAATCTGGCCGAATGCGCCATTCTGGCAGGCCTACCCCAGGCGCCCAGCCGGTATTCACCGTTCAAACATCCGGATCGTGCCCGGCAGCGACAGATTTATGTGCTGGACCGGATGGTCACCAACGGATTCATCACTCGGAAACAGGCCGCCGAAGCCCTGAATACGCCGTTGGATATCCAACCTCCGAAAAACTTGTTTATCGAAAAAACCCCTTCCTATACCGAGACCGTTCGCCGGTACGTGGAGGAAAAGTACGGCGAGAAAATGTTAAACGAAGGCGGCCTCAAGATCTATACCGCCGTCAACCTCGGCATGCAAAAGATCGCCCGGGAGGAAATTGACAAGGGGCTTGAGGCTCTGGACCAGCGGCAGGGCTACCGGGGTCCTTTGAAGCACCTGAAACTGTCGGAGATTGAATCGTTTATTCAAGACCTGCAACAGGATCCGGACCGGCCGACCCTTGCTCCCGGGGTGACGGTTCAGGGGGTTGTCACGGAGGTAGACGATGCCGCCAACACCGCAGCCGTCCGGCTGGCCGATGCCGGGGGGATTCTGTCGGTGAACAATATGCGTTGGGCCCGGAAACCAAATCCCCGGGTTCCTTATTATGCGGCCGGCATCCAGCATCCCGGTCAGGTCCTGTCGACCGGGGATGTGATTCAAGTGCGGTTGATAACTAAGGATC
>JBJKPT010000732.1:0-2855 GCA_046706045.1 Desulfobacterales bacterium | reverse complement strand
CGGACGACGGAAAGGCGGCCCGCCCCCCCGGCTTTTTAGGCGGGACGGGTGGACCAGCCATAAGACCAGTTCCGTCCAGTAGTTGTCTGCGGCGTAAAAATTCTTTCTCTTGCCGCCCGCTTCGCTCGACAAGGGCGGACGACTGACGGACAAGGGAAATATTTAGCCGGCCGACATTGTCCGGCAAAATGATGTCATCGCTTGCGCGAGGTGGACGTTGGATGCTCTATTGGGGTACCGCGGGGGATTCATAGGACAGCGCTCCAATGAAATGAAGATACGGCTGCCCGCAGGGCCGGCTTTTTTGGCGGGACGGGTCGTCCAGCCAAAAGTCCAGTTCCGTCCAGTAGTTGTCTGTGGCGAAAAAAATTCTTTCTCTTGCCGCCCGCTTCGCTCGACCATTGCGGGCGAATGATGGCATCGCAGGCGGTGGGGCGGTGCATCAACAGGGCAATCACAGGGCTTGACAATATACCCAAAATTGGGATATTTTGAATGTGCTGAACGGTTGAATTCACCAACCGGGCGCGAAAACAAAAGGACAAACTTCCGCCCCGACTGCAAGAGGTCTTGTTCCAGCTGGTACGTGAGATCGAGATCGGGGGACCGGTGCGAGGGGACTGGCCAAATTACTCCAAATTGACCGACTGCCGGCACCATTGTCACCTGAAAAAGGGAAAACCCACATACGTGGCGGTTTGGCAGGAGGTCAAAGGTAAAATCCGATTGGTGGAGGTCATTTATGCCGGCAGCCACGAAAAAGCCCCATACGGATGAAGACCTGGTCACGGTACGTCTGCGGATTCACCGCCGGAACGTGACCAGGATCAGAGAATATGCGCAGGCGGTCGAGTTCGAGGAAGCGCGGACGTATTCCGTGGCCGAGGTTTTTCCCGAATACCTTGAAAAAGAGCGACAAATCCCCCTGCGCGCTTACCGGACTCGCGAAGGTCTAACTCAGAAACAGTTGGCCGAATTGACCGGTATCCCGCAGCACCATCTCAGCGAAATGGAAAATGGAAAGCGCGTAATCGGCAAAGAACGCGCCCGTAAACTGTCCGCGGCGCTTCATGTCTCCGATTACCGGCTATTTTTGTGAACCCATGGCTTATTGCCAGGAAAGAAGATGGGGACGTCTATGATTTCGTGCTTTTCCTTGAGGGGCCGGTCAAGGATCAAGGGACAGTCCGAATAGATCACAAGAAGAGGAAATTTTTGGCGCGGATTTCACGGATGGCACGGATAAAGAAAGGGTTTTGCGCTTCGCGGAACTGCTGGCGCAGAGTCATTGGTTGGCCGCTTCGCGATGTCACTTGTCCTTGGTCAGTTGTCATTCGTTAACAAAAAATCCAAATCTAAACCAATGAAACGAGGGTGAGGCTGCCCGCAGGGCCGAGTGTTTTTTGGCGGGACAGGTCGTCCCGACAAAAGTCCTCTTCCGTCCAGCGGTTGTCTGCGGCGAAAATATTCTTTGTTTTGCCGCCCGCTTCGCTCGACAAGGGCGGACAAGGGACTGGACATGAAAGATTTTGGCCGGACGACATGTCCTGCCAAAAGGCTGCCATCGCTCGCGCGAGGTGGACGGTGGATGCGGTGTTGGGATGCCGATAGATAAGGCGAGAGCCTGCGCCGCAACGGATCCGAAGGAAAGAACGATGATCTCACACAAAGCCACAAAGCCGCAAAGAAAGACGTAAAAAGAGTTTTTTTCGGCGCGAAACGCAAAATATGTTCTTTTTCGGGGGGGGCTTGGTGCCTTTGCGGCTTTGTGTGAAACGTGCTTTTTGCCCTTTTTCCCGCGAAGCGTAAACCAACCCTTCGAGTCCTTTGCGCCTTCGCGGTTCAAAATATTCCTACTTCGCACTCAGGGGTAAAATCGCCATGCGACGGGGCCTGATTCATTCACACGGATCCAAGTTGGGAGTTCTGGTTCGACTGGTTGATTTGGTTCTGATTGCCGGCGCCATGTTTTTGTCTGCGACCTCGCATAATATTCCGTTTGAGTTTCATTATGCGGTGCTCGCTCTTTTCACTGCGACGCTTGTGCTCCTGATAGGGTCGGAGACGAACTTTTACCGTTCCTGGCGCATGATCTCGATCTTTCAAGAGATCGGCCATGTCGTTTTGTTGTGGCTGGCGGTGTTGTTCATTCTGGGGGGCGTCTCCTACGCGGTCAATACCGATGTGGATTATTCAAGAAACGTCATATTCTCCTGGATCCTGATCGTTCCTTGTCTTTTGATTCTCCTTCGATTGGTTATCCGATTGTCGTTGAGAGGCTTGCGAAGATTCGGTTTTAATTCGCGCAGCCTTGCCATTGCCGGGGCAAGCCCGACGGCGCAGCGGATCATGGAAAACGTGGAGCATGCGTTCTGGATGGGTTTATTTGTTAGCGGTGTATACGACGACCGCGATACCGATCGTTTGAACGCGGAAGGATGGAACGGATACCGCGTGCGCGGCAATTTAAACCAGCTGGTCAAAGATGCCCGCGACGGGAAGATCGATTATGTCTACATCGCCCTGCCCATGAAAGCCGAGAAACGCATCTCGCAATTGATCATCGACCTGGCGGATACGACCGCCTCGGTCTATCTGGTCCCGGATCTTTTCCTCAGCCATTTGCGATACGTCCACTGGATGGACATGAACGGGTTGCCGCTCATCAGCATTTACGAAAGCCCCTTCACCGGCATCGCCAGTTGGGCCAAGCGGTTGGAAGATCTGGTGGCCGGCTCGTTGATTCTCTGCATCGTCGCCATTCCCATGGCGATCATCGCCCTCATCATCAAGTTGACCTCGCCCGGCCCGGTCTTGTTCAAGCAGCGCCGGTACGGGTTGAACGGTTCCATCGT
>JBJKPT010000731.1:0-1984 GCA_046706045.1 Desulfobacterales bacterium | reverse complement strand
AGTATTACCATTGTAAAAGGTGATTGGGCCGTTGTCAAGAATTCCGCTTTCTCTCTTACCGGTCATCACGAATTAGACGAGATAGACGAAATGAACGAAATGAACCAGATGGTTCCGTTTAACCCCTGCCCCCGAATCCCTAATCCTGGCTTTTTGAACCGTGAAATCCGTGTAATCCGTGCCGGAAATCAGGTTTTCCTTTTGCCGCAGACAACCACTGGACGGAACAAGACCTTTCATGCCGGCGACCTGCCGCCATGAAACCCTCGGCCCTGCGGGCGGACTCGTTGTCCTTTTATTGATTTGCTACCCTCGGAATCACCTTCGACATCTCAATGCAGCACGCGTTGATGTTCCCTCGCGAAGCGACGGCATCCTTTTGCCGGACAAGTCGTCCGGCAAAATATTTCCCATGTCCGTCAATGTCCGCCGTTGTCGAAATCTCTCTTCTTGGCGCCTTTTTGGCTCCGTGCGAGAAAACGGTTTTGTCTTTCTTTCCGCGAAGCGGAAAAACATCTCTTTTACCGTGAAATCTGTGAAATCCGTGCCGAAAAGATTCTTTTCTTGGCGCCTTTGTGGCTCCGTGTGAAAATTCATTATTTCTTGTATTGATGTTAACAAATGACAAGGGACCAAGGACATCCCCCAAGTCCAGCCCCTGTCCGCCCTTGTCGAGCGAAGCGGGCGGCAAAAAATTCTCCTTGGCGCCTTCGCGGTTCACATCCGCAGGGAAAAGCATGAAATCATAGACGTCCCCATGTTTTTTTAAAACAAAAAAACCGCAAAGGCGCCTCCATAGAAAACCCGATTCAAAAGCGGCTTCCTCGGATGGCGCTCTGCGGCTTGTACGATCTTCGTCTGTCCGGTTTGCTTGATCTGTTCGGTTAACAAGGGACCAAGGACAAATGACCAGTGACACCGCGCTATCGGCCGGACCCCGCGCCGGCGGTCAATATGCATTCTTGCCCGTAAACCCATTGCCGATGGTCATGAAGATGATCTTCACATCCAGCCACAGGGACCAGTTGTTGACGTAGTTCAGGTCGTGCTCCAGCCGGTGCTGCATTTTCTCCAGCGTGTCGGTCTCGCCCCGCCAGCCGTTGGTCTGGGCCCAGCCGGTGATCCCTGGCTTCACCTTGTGGCGCAGCATGTAGCCGGGGATCAGTTTCCGGTACATCTCGTTGTGGGCGACGGCGTGGGGTCTCGGTCCGACGATGGACATGGTTCCCTGCAGGACGTTGAAAAATTGCGGCAGCTCATCAAAAGAGTTCCGTCTCAGAAACGCTCCAAACCGGGTAATCCGGGAGTCGTCTTTCGTTGCCTGGGAGATCCGGTCGCCGTCTTCGCAAACGGTCATGGTCCGGAATTTCCATACCTCGACGATGGCACCGTTCAACCCGTACCGGCGCTGCTTGAACAAAACCGGGCCGGGCGAGGTCAACTTGATGATGAGGGCGATGATTGCCATGGGTACGGCGACGATGCAAAGAATCAACGAGCCGGCCACCAGATCTTCCAGCCGCTTGGCCCAACTGGCGATGCCAGTGAAGGGGCTTTCATAAATGCTGATGAGCGGCAACCCGTTCATGTCCATCCAATGGACGTACCGCAAATGGCTGAGGAAAAGATCCGGGACCAGATAGACCGAGGCGGTCGTATCCGCCAAATCGACGATCAGCTGAGAGATGCGTTTCTCGGCCTTCATCGGCAGGGCAATGTAGACATAATCGATCTTCCCCTCGCGGGCATCTTTGACCAGCTGGCTTAAATTTCCGCGTAAGCGGTATCCGTTCCACCCTTCCGCATTCAAACGATCGGCACCGCGGTCATCGTATACACCGCTAACAAATAAACCCATCCAGAACGAATGCTCCACGTTTTCCATGATCCGCTGTGCCGTCGGGCTTGCCCCGGCAATGGCAAGGCTGCGCGAATTAAAACCGAATCTTCGCAAGCCTCTCAACGACAATCGGATAACCAATCG
>JBJKPT010000730.1:0-4337 GCA_046706045.1 Desulfobacterales bacterium | reverse complement strand
TTCCATCCGTGTCATCGGCACGCGCCGTAAAATCTTGAGACCGTTTTTCAATCCTTCCGGGTTGAATTGTACCGGGATGCCGGTGGCCGGCCCGGATGGGGGCCATCAGCACCAGCGACCTTTTGCGCCTTCCGCCTTATCGACCGAACGATTCGCTGGCGCCCCGCCCGGCGCCACCGTTTCCCGGGTTTGGACGACCCGGTGGGATTGGGGCCCGGCGTGGTGAGACCTTGCCCAGCGCCAAAAACGACATGATTCGTTCAGGTGTTTATTCGGGCCTGTTAGATTTTGGCCGATTCGTCGATTATGGTTTTGCCAATTGATGAATTCATGAATTATCAATAATTTTATTGACAGTATCTTCAGTATCGTTTTAATTTTCAACGAAGGACGCACAATCCATTCCTCTGGTTTTGTAAGGGTTCCGGTACTTCGATTCACCGCACGAGATTGAGCATGTGCCCGGGTTTCAGCGGTACGGGAGTCGGCTTGGACAAGGAAAAGAGAAGAAGCGATGCCGATTGACGACACGAGCCTTGCCATCATCGGCCACCTGCGTGACGGCCGGAAATCGTTCAAACAGATCGCCGAAGACCTCGGTCTGTCGGAAAACACGGTCCGAAGCCGGGTTCGGTCCATGCAGGCTCAAGGGGTGCTGGACATCACCGGCCGAATTGACGCCGAGGCCCTGCCCGGGCACCGCATCGTCCTTGTCGGGGTCAAGCTCAAATCCATGGATTTGGTCAAAAAGGGAGAGGAATTCAGCCGGTTGCGGGGCGTGGTCTCGGTCTGTGTGGTGACCGGGCGTTTTGACCTGGTATTGACGGTTCTGCTTCGGGAGGGATTCGGACTTCTCGAATTTTATACCGAGGAAGTGGTCCGGATCGAAGAGGTCCGCTCCGTGGAAACGTTCGTGGTCTACAAGGGCTACAACATGAAGGTGCCCTACGTTCTATAGCCACGGTCTCAGGGGGTCCCGAAAGGGAGGCGTTTATCAACAATGGGCAACGCCCTTGGGAACATGCCTTCGGCATCCCTTCGACGCTGCGACGTGTCCGCCGGCACAGTGCCGGTCTCATAACCCAGGGCCTGAACGGAAAGTTAAGGAGGATACCCGATGAAAGAATTGAGCGAGATGATTTTTCCCGAAGACGTCCGCTACGCCACCGATCACGAGTGGATCCGGCCCGGAGGGAAAACGGTTCCCGTGGGCATCAGCGATTATGCTCAGGACCAGTTGGGCGACATCGTGTTTGTCGAGCTGCCCCAGGTGGGAGACACCCTTTCCAAGGGCGACGTTTTCGGAACCGTGGAATCGGTCAAGGCCGTTTCGGAGCTCTACATGCCCATCGGCGGAGAAGTGACGTCCGTCAACGCGTCCCTGGAAGAAGCCCCGGAAAAAGTCAACACCGATCCTTACGGCGAAGGCTGGATGATCGCGGTCCGGCCCAGCGACCCGTCTGAAATCGATGCCCTGATGGATAAGGCGGCTTATGTTGAATCGTTGAAAGGATGATTCGCCGTGACCACCGACGCCCATCATCCGCAATTGTGAAGGGATAACGCCATGCGCTATTTGCCCCATACGGAAGAAGACATCCGGGCCATGCTCGCCGTGGTCGGCGTCGATCGCCTGGATGCGCTTTTTTCCACGATTCCAAAGGACTGCTGCTGCCGGCAACCCATGGATCTTCCAGCTCCCATGGACGAGTGGCAGCTTGACGCCCACATGGACGGCTTGGGCGAGACCATGGGGGTACGCCCGAACAGCCAGGTATTTCTCGGCGCCGGCAGCTATGACCACCATATTCCGGCCGCCATCCATTACGTCCGGAATCGTTCGGAATTCGTCACCTCCTACACCCCTTACCAGCCGGAAATCAGCCAGGGCACGCTACAAGCCATTTACGAATACCAGACCCTCGCGGCCCGGCTCATGGGAACCGACGTCGCGACGGCAAGCCACTACGACGGCGCCACGGCCCTGGCCGAGGCCCTGTTGATGGCCGTGCGGAAGACCGGAAAAGGGACCGTGGCCGTATCGTGCCTCATTCATCCCCACTACCGGCAGGTGGTCGCCACCTATTTTCATCCCACCGGCTACGAGGTGATCGAGCTGCCCTATCGGCCCGACGGAACGACCGATCTATCTTCCATCGCCGGCCGGACCGATCTGGCGGCCGTGGCCCTGCAATCGCCGAATTTTTTCGGATGCATCGAGGATCTGGCCGCCGGTGCCCGGGTGGCCCACAGGATCGACGCCCTGTTCATCACCGGGTTTTGCGAAGCCATCGCCTACGGGCTCCTCAAATCCCCGGGAAGCCTCGGGGCGGATATCGTCTGCGGCGAAGGTCAGAGCCTGGGTCTTCCCCGGGCCTTCGGCGGACCGGGGCTCGGCATGCTGGGCAGCCGGAGCGCCTTGGTCCGCAGCCTCCCCGGCCGGCTTATCGGCCGAACCACGGACCTCGACGGAAAACCCGGTTTCGTCCTCACCCTCGCGACCCGCGAGCAGCACATCCGGAGGGAAAAGGCGACCTCCAACATCTGCTCCAACAACAGCCTTTGCGCCCTGACCGCGGTGATGTTCATGGCCTCGGCGGGCGGTACCGGGTTCCGCCAACTGGCCCGGTTGAACCACGACAAGGCCGAGTACCTCAAGGCCCGAATGGTTGCCGCCGGCGGGCACCTCCCCTTTGCCCGGCCGAGCTTCAATGAGTTCGTCGTTGCGTTTCCCAAGGGGTTCAAGGCGCGCTGGCAGAGGCTGGTCGAGCGCCGGATCGTCGCGGGGTTGCCGTTGGCGCCGTATTATCCGGAACTTGAAAACGCGTATCTTTTCTGTGCGACAGAGACCGCGTCCAAAGAAGACATGGACCGCCTGGCAAAGGAGGTGGCGATATGACAACGAAAATGGGCGCCTCCGGACTGATCTTGAACGAATCGCTTCTCTGGGAGCGGGGCCGCAAGGGCCGCACGGGGTATTCGATGCCGGCCTCCGATGTTCCGGTCGCGGATCTGGATGCCGCCTTGACCGGAGACGGGCCGGATTTTCCGGATCTGAGCGAGGTCGACGTGGTGCGTCACTTCACGCGGCTTTCCACCTGGAATTTTGGTGTGGACACCGGGATGTATCCCCTGGGTTCGTGCACCATGAAATACAACCCGAAGACCAACGAGCGCCAGTCCGCCGTCCCGGGGCTGGCCATGGCCCATCCCCTGCTGCCTCCGTCGCTTGCCCAGGGTGCCCTGGCGCTGATGCACGCCCTCGAGCGCGATCTTGCCGAAATCACCGGCATGGACGCCGTCTGCCTGCAACCCGCGGCCGGGGCCCACGGCGAGCTGACCGGGATGCTCGTCATTCACGCCTACCATGAGAGCCGGGGGGATCAGCGGACCAAGATCCTCATCCCGGACACGGCCCACGGCACGAACCCGGCCAGCGCGGCCCTTTGCGGGTACAAACCGGTGCCGGTGGCCTCCAATGAAAACGGGGTGCTGTCGCCGGAGGCCATTGCCGCGGCCATGGATGACGAGTCGGCCGGGTTGATGGTGACCAACCCGAACACCCTCGGCCTGTTCGAGGAGCACATCCGAGAAATTGCCGACATCGTTCCTGCCAAGGGCGGCCTGGTCTATTGCGACGGCGCCAACATGAACGCCGTCATGGGTGTGATCGACATGGCCGCGATCGGGGTCGATGTCTTGCATCTCAACCTGCACAAGACGTTTTCCACGCCCCATGGCGGTGGCGGTCCGGGGGCCGGGCCGATCTGCGTGCGCCGCCACCTGGAACCGTTTCTGCCCTCCCCACGGATCGTGAAGACCGATGCCGGGTTTGCCTGGAACGACGATTACCCCCAATCCATCGGTCGGGTGGGCGCGTTTCACGGGCATTTCGGGATCCTGGTCCGGGCCTACAGTTACATCCGGACGATGGGCGCCGACGGTCTCAAACGGGCGAGCGCGCTTGCTGTCCTCAACGCAAATTATATCAAGGAACGGTTAAAAGACGAGTTTCACCTCGCCTATGACCGGCCCTGCATGCACGAATGCGTGTTTTCGGATCGCAACCAGGCCGAGTACAAGGTGAGCACCCTGGATATGGCCAAACGCCTGATGGACTATGGATTTCATCCGCCGACGATTTATTTTCCCTTGGTGGTGCACGGCGCCATCATGATCGAACCGACGGAGAACGAATCCAAGGAAGACCTCGACCGGTTCATCGACGCCATGCAGGCCATCGCCGAGGAGGCGCGCAGTGCACCGGAATTGCTTCACGCCGCGCCGGGGTTGACCAAGGTGCGCCGCCTGGATGAAACCCAGGCCGCGCGCAAACC
>JBJKPT010000729.1:0-6723 GCA_046706045.1 Desulfobacterales bacterium | reverse complement strand
GACACCCGGTACCTCGAGGCCCATGGGATCACGAACGTCCCGCCGCTGCCGGCCGGTGACTACCTGGTGAAGGCCTGGAACGAAAAACTGCACACGGGGATGACCCGCGTCCGCGTCCCGGCCGACGGCACGGTGCGGATCAGCCTCGATCTGCACCGCGGCGCGCCGGGCGTGCTCTACAAATAATGTTCCGGCATCTCCTTGACAGCACCGAACCGGGGACCGAACTGTTGCATATGCCGTATCCAGACAACCCCTCGCGGCGGACCGCCGCGGAAAGAGAAGGGCAAGATGAACTCGCAAAAGATCGTCCCCTGTCTCTGGTTCGACAAAGAAGCCAAAGAAGCGGCCGGGTTCTACGTCTCCGCCTTTGGCGGCGATTCGGAAATGATCAGCGCGACGCCGGTTCCGGACACGCCGTCCGGTGATGCGGAGGTGGTCCGGTTCAGGCTTCTCGGATACGCGTTCATGGCCATCGGTGCCGGCCCCCTGTTCCGGATCAATCCGTCGGTATCCTTCATGGTCCACTTCGATCCCCTGCGGCGCACCGGTGCCCGAGAGGCGCTGGACGCCCTGTGGGGAAAACTCGCCGACGGCGGAAGCGTGCTCATGCCCCTCGATGCGTACCCGTTCAGCGAACGTTACGGATGGATCCAGGATAAGTATGGCGTTTCCTGGCAGGTGATCCTCGCCCGTCCCGGCGGGGAGGTTCGGCCGGACATCGTCCCTTCGTTGATGTTCACCCGGGAGGTCTGCGGGAAGGCCGAAGCGGCGGCGGCCTTCTACACCTCGGTTTTCCGGGACGCGCGGACGGGCATCGTTGCCCGTTACGGCCCCGGCCGGGCGCCGGACAAGGAAGGCACGGTGATGTATGGGGATTTCATGCTCCTCGGGCAGTGGTTCGCGGCCATGGATTCGGCGCGCAGGCACGATTTTTCCTTCAACGAGGCCGTCTCCCTCGCCGTCCATTGCGACACCCAGGCCGAGATCGACGATTACTGGGAAAGGCTCTCGGCGGTGCCTCAGGCCGAGCAGTGCGGCTGGCTCAAGGACGGGTTCGGACTCTCCTGGCAGATCGTGCCCGCGCGATTGGGCGAACTCATGGCCGGCAGTCCCGAACGGCGCGCCCGTGTGATCCAGGCCATCCTCAAAATGAAGAAATTCGATATCGCGGCGATGGAAGCGGCCTATGCCGGCAAGACGGTTGCATGAACGAAAGGAGCGTGAACCATGAAAGCAAATCCGGTGGGTTGGTTCGAGATATACGTTCAGGATCTTGAGCGCGCCAGGCGTTTTTACGAGACGGTCTTCGAGACCGAGATGCAACGATTGAATGGCCCCTTTCCAGGGATCGAGTTATTGGCGTTTCCGATGGCTCAAGACCGTTACGGTGCCGCCGGCGCACTGGTCCGGATGGAAGGCGGCCCGAGCGGCGGCAACAGCACCCTGGTCTACTTTGCCTGCGAGGACTGCGCCGTCGAGGAGGGGCGCGTCGCAGACGCCGGCGGCCGGGTTGAGCGTGCCAAGATGCCGATCGGCGAGTACGGCTTCATATCGCTGGTCCAAGACCCGGATGGCAACATGATCGGGCTGCACTCGATGCAATGAGAGAACAAGGGGGTCGCGTTGGTGCGGAAAGTGCCTCAGAGGCTCGCACGATTCAGCAACGCACCCTCTGCACCAACGTCCCCCCATTTCTCGATCACGGCGGTCGATGGAAGGCCCATTCGTCTTAGGGAAATCGAAAAAGAACTTCTTCAAAATTTTTTATTTTTTCTCCGTTAAACTCGATTCCTTCCTTCTTGAGCATCTCGATTTTTTTCTGTATGGCGGGTCCCGATGTCTTTCCTTGAAATCCACCAATCCGACCGGATGTGGCGATGACTCGGTGTCAGGGGACCTCCGGTGCATAGGGGTTTGTTCGCATGGCTTGCCCGACCCCCTGATAGGATCGGGTTCCCAAGGCATGGGCAATTTCTTTGTAGGTCGTTACGCGCCCTTACGGTGTTCCGTCTAGTATGTCGATATCTTTGACATGAAGGACATTGCCTTTGATCGCTGTCAATCGAACCAAGCTCATTCCTATCTTATTTAGGACGATGCGGGGGACGCGTTGCGAAAATTCCGTGTTCCTGGTCTGAAAGAAATGGTTTTACATGCAGACAAATTTTCTGAGATCGGTGGAAGCAATAGAATAGGTAGATGTGTGAAAATTCATGCAGGTCCATTAATCCTTCGGCAAACTCGGGGGCCACAACGGCCGTGCCTTTGATGTCGTTACAGAAAACAGGTTGTATTGGAATCTCATCTATCACTCGGTGCGGGGAATGGATGATACCGATCGATTTGGAACATGATTTTTTCACTGTTCATACAAGAACCCCGTATGTTGTCTTTCTAATGCTGCCAGCATGGGCCGAAAAACAAGAGCAGCGCGGCGCCTTTATGGGTCCATGCTGGCGAGTCTTGTTACGGGATTTAGTCAATTATATTGATATATTGGTGCAAAAAAATGCATGAAGGCCCATGCCACCGAGGTACGCACGTCCCGCACCTGCCTCCCTCATGTTGCATCATCGGATCGGCTCAAATATGGTCAGGATAAAAGCGGGCAACAGGTAGTTTCTGCACCGCCGCATGGACCCGCTACCGATCCCATAGTCATATCAGTAAATAACCGAGTGCCCATACGTTACTTCAACGGTCTGAGATCGCCCAGCATGGTCGGTATCAGCTCCGACACGGTGGGATGTATATGCATGGTGCGCTGTATCATGGTGTATGGTTGTTTGGCATGCATGATGTCCAGAATGGAATGGATGGCCTCGTCGCCGCCGACGCCTAATATTGCCGCCCCCAGGATTTCGTTGCTGTCGGCATCCACCATGATTTTCATAAATCCCTGCGTTTCCCCCTTTTCGATGGCCCTGCCGATGTTGGCCATGAGCCGTTTGCCGATCAGAACCCTGCGCCCCGATTGTCTTGCCTGGGCTTCCGTCATGCCGGCGCGGCCCAGCGGGGGATCGATATAGAGCGCATAGCAAAGAATGCGGTCGCTGACCCGGCGGGGATCATCGTCCAGTAAATTTGCGGCAACGATCTCAAAGTCGTTATAGGAGGTGTGGGTGAAGGCGCCTTTGCCGTTGCAGTCGCCCAAAGCCCAAATGCCGGGTACTTTCGTCCGAAGCTGGTCGTCCACCCGGATATAGCCGCGTTCGTCCATATCCACGCCGGCTTTATCAAGGCCCAAATCGTCTGTGTTGGGAATCCGGCCGACCGCAAGCAACACGTGTGAACCGACCAGAGCCTTTTCGCCTTCAGCGCAATCCAGCTTGACCCGGATTTTATCTCCAACCTTTTCAACGGCCATGCATTCGGCATGGAGTCGGATGTTTATCTCCTCATGCGCCAAAATCTTTTTTACCGTTTCCGAGACATCTTCGTCATCACGCGCAATCAGGCGCGGCCCTTTTTCAACAATCGTCACCTGACTGCCGAAGCGCCGGTACATTTGACCGAATTCAAGGCCGATATAGCTGCCGCCGATGATGATCAGATGTTCCGGCAAATAATCCACATGCATCATGCCGGAGTTTGTTAGGTAGTCAACCTCGTCAAGCCCCGAAATGGGTGGGACAAACGCTCTGGCGCCGACGTTGACAAATATTTTGTCCGCTTCAAAAACATCATCGCCAATACCGATGGTGCGAGAACCCTCAAAGCGGGCGTGCCCCTTGAAGACGGTCAAATTGGCTATTTTTTTCATCCAATCGGGCACCTCATGATTCGACCGACCTACAATGTCATCCTTGCGCGCCTTGATCTTTTTCATATCCACGGTAATGAGACCGTCGATCACCACGCCGAAATCAATCGCACGCCTGGCCATATAGGCAGCGCGGGCGCTGGCAATCAGCGTTTTGGTGGGGATGCAGCCCGTATTGACGCAAGTGCCGCCAAACAACTTTCGTTCGATAATCGCCACCTTCATGCCCGCGGCAGCCAATCTTGCCGACAGAGACGGTCCCGCCTGGCCGGTACCAATGATGATTGCATCAAATCTTTTCATAGGCCTTGTCCGTCCTAATTCCACAGTGTTTTAGAAAGAACGTGGCTCAACTTACAATCTGGGGCACGTTCCCAAGTCTTCCAGGTTCAATTCTGCACCACGATGAAGCGCCCGTACATCCCCTTTGATGCGTGATCGAAATACTGGCACAGGTAATAGTAGCCACCCAGCGGCGGCGCCCTGAACGTGACCGCGCTTTCGTAGTAGAGGGAATGGCGCACATCCTGGAGTTCCCTCGGGGCGAGGACGGGGATTCCAACGATCGTATACGGCATGCCCATCATGCCGAGCGCGGGATACGGAGGCGGAACCGGTGCGATCACCACGCCGTGGTCCATCTGATACCCGTAGTCCATGTTGAACAACGTGAGGGTGATGATCGAGCCGGCGGGGACCACGATCGTCGGGTTGACCCGGCCGGCCACTTCGAAGGTCGTATCCGGAAAGCCCGGTTGAACCGCCGCCATCGCAACGGTGATCCGGTCACCGGTGAAAAGCACCCGGTTCCGCGCCTTGTCCACACGGGCCGACTTCGCCGTTCGTGCGAGGAGTCGCGTGGCATCGGAAAGGGTTGCCAGATCGGCGCCCTGCCACCCGTAGCCACCCATCATTCCGTACGACCCGCCCCCCATCATCCCGTAGCCCCGTGGCGCGTATCCATACCCGCCGCCCGGTCCTCCCGGTTGCGCCACCACAGCGGTCGAAGCGAGCAGGGGCAGCAGAGTTGCGGCGGCAATAAGGAACAGCGCCCTGCGGCGCCGATGTCGCTTTGGGTTATGCATATCGACCTCGTGTGTTGGGTAATACTGAGAAAAGAGTAACAAGATGACGTGAATATTCAACCGCACGGCAAAATAATTCATAATTCCCATCGCTGCCCTGGATATTGCCATTGGGGTCACCCATTGAAGGGCCCCCCTCCCCCCAGGTGTTCTTTTTTCTATTGGACAAACCGACGCTATCCTGCATCCAGGCAGGAACGCACGAAATCATATACGTCCCCAACGCTATCCGTATGGATCACCCATCCGGCCGAAACCGGATCCAAAGTATCCAGACAATCCCTTGAATCCTTTCGGTCCCGGGTAAAAACGCCACACCGACTGGCTGCGCAGCCCATTTGTATCTTTCTATCTGATTGAATTTATATCAAATAGTCAATTTTTTAAGTCTGGCACGCTCCTTGCGGACGGGTCGGCTTATGAAAAAACGGACCGCTGTCATCCTCACCGTCTCCCTTCTCGTGGTAGCCCTGGCCGTGCCGGCCGTGTTGAGTCGTTGGCACCGGGCCCCGCGGACGCGGGTCATCCCCCTCACCGCCCACAAGTATGCCTATTCCCCGGACCGGATCGTGGTGAACCAGGGGGATACGATTATCCTGAAGCCGACCTCCAAAGACGTGACGCACGGGTTTTACCTCGACGGGTACGGCCTGGAGTTCATCATCAAGCAAGAGGGACTCGCCCTTTTAAGGTACGACTGGGCCGACGAGAACGGTTCCGTTCACACGGACTGGGACAAGGTGCGGGAGGTGACGTTCAAGGCGGACAAGGCCGGGAAATTCGTCTTCCGCTGCACCCAGACCTGCGGAAACCTCCATCCCTTCATGACCGGCGAGCTGATCGTGCGGCCGAACCGGCCCTACTTTTTCGCCGTGTCTTTGTCCCTGTGGCTGGCGGCGAGTCTGCTCATCGGGTTTTTCGCCCGAAAGGACGCGGTGGTCCGCCGGGGCCGGCGGATCCACCTCACCCGGCGCCTGCCGTGGCTCACCCGCCTGGTGAAGTGGCGCGGGTTTCACTTTTTCATCCTGCTTCCCAATGTCGCGATCTTCTATCTCTTCATCTTGAGCGCCCTCTGGGGGAGCCCGGTGGGAAACCGGAACATCGCCATCATCATCGTATGGATCCTCTGGTGGTTTCTTTTGAAGGCGCTCTTCGTGCCGGCGGGGGCCCGGCTCTGGTGCATGATCTGTCCTCTGCCCGCGCCTGCGGAGTGGCTGGGCCGGAAGGCGCTGACCGCGGTGCGCTACATCGAAAAGCCGTTCCGGGGCCTCCATCACCGCTATCTCGGACAAAACCGCGACTGGCCGAAGCCGCTCCGGAACATGTGGCTTCAGAACATCGTGTTCATGACCATGATCTCCTTCGGGATCATTCTGATCACGCGCCCCGTGGCGACGGCCATCATGTTTCTGGGAATCCTCGTCGTCACCCTGGGGCTGGCTTTCTTTTTCCGGCGTCGGGTCTTCTGCCAGTACCTCTGCCCGGTGGGCGCATTTCTCGGAAACTACGACATGGCCTCCAAGACGGACATCCGGGCCATGGATCCGGACGTCTGCCGCCATCACACGGAGAAATCCTGCATCTCCGGAAGCCCAGACGGGTGGGGGTGCGCCTGGAACCAGTACGTCGGCACCATGGACCGGAACAACCACTGCGGCTTCTGCATGGAGTGCATCAAAAGCTGCCCCAAGGACAACATTGGGATCTTCGCCCGGCCCTTCGGCGAGGACCGGCGCATCCGCGGTTTCGACGAGATGACCAACATCGTCATCATGCTCGTGGTGGCGATCGTCTTCAGCGTGACCATGCTGGGGCCCTGGGGATTTATCCGGGATGCGGCGAACGTCACCGAAACCCGCCGGATCCTGCCCT
>JBJKPT010000728.1:0-8600 GCA_046706045.1 Desulfobacterales bacterium | reverse complement strand
GCAGAACGCAGTGTTTCTCCGATCGATCCCCGCATGGGACGGGATATCGGGCAGGACCGGCGTGAATCCGAGTTCGGAGAAAAAGGTGGCATAGAAAGGATAATAGGTATCCACGAGAAAGCTCTTGTTGATCCCCACCCGGCCCCTTGGCGGAGATGGGCTTTTCCCCCGGAATTCTCCGGCAGCGGGGGAGAACACCAGGCGTTCCCTTTGCTTGACGTGATCCAGCGCGGCAACGTCGTATTGGATGTGATACCGGAGGTTGTAGTAGCGGTTGCAAGCACCCCCGAACGGGTAACGGCGCCCGTCCAGTTCGATCACCGATATTTCGCACTTGCGGTCGCAGCGCTCTTTTCCGCCCTTGCAGACAAATGGCTTTTTGTAGAGGACCTCGCGATCGGCCAAGGCCTTGAGATCGAAGCGTTTGGGCTCCATGAGACCGATCTCGAGCCGTTTCTTGACCACGAGGGCGACGCCGAAGGCCCCCATCAGGCCGGGTTCCGGCGGAACGACGATCGGTTAGCCGGACAGGGCGGCCATGGCGAGGGGGACGGCCCGGTTGTAGCAGACCCCGCCCTGCATGAAGACCTTTTCGCCGACCGGGCGGTTGCCTTTGACCCGGTTCACGTAATTCATGCAGATGGAATAGACGAGCCCGGCCACGATGTTTTCGTGGGAAACCCCTTCGTGGATTGCCGTTTTGATGTCGGAGGCGATGAAGGCGGCGCACTGGTCGTTGAAGTTCGGCGGCGCATCCCCCTTCAGGGCCACCTCGGCGATGTCCTCCACCGCCACACCCAGGGTTTCAAGGGCCGATTCCGCCAGAAAGGAGCCGGTGCCGGCCGAACAGGCCTCGTTCATGGCATAGTCCGACGGGACCCCGGCGGTGATGTGGGTGTATTTCGCGTCCTGCCCGCCGATCTCAAAAAGGGTATCCACGCCGGCATCGAAATGGACCGCCGCCGCGGCATGGGCCATGATCTCGTTGATGACGCCGTCGGTCAAGGCATGGAGCCCCGCGATCTGCCGTCCGGAGCCGCAGACGCCCAGACCGGTGATGGCGATGGCCCCCGGGGGGACCTGCCGCCGGACCTCTTCGTCCAGGCGCCGGTAACATTCCCGGGAGGCGCCGACGGGATCGCCGTTGGTGTAAAGATAGATGGACGCGAGCAGGGCGTTGTCCGCGATCCGGAGCAATACCGCCTTGGTGGTCGTGGAGCCGACGTCGAGCCCCAGAACGCATTCGTCGTTTTCCCGGATGCGGTCTTTTGCCATGGTCCCGAAGGTCACCCGATCGGCCACGTCGTTGAGCGGCGGCAACCGATCAAAGGAGGAAACGCCCTCTCTAAACAGGTCGGCGATTCCGGGAAATGGCGCGGTCGCATTTCGGGCCGCCCAGAGCGCCGCGCCGAGGGCCTCGAAATAGGGCGCTTCACGGGGGACGATCAGCCCCGCGATGTCCTGTTCGAGATACTCGATCATCATCCGGTTTTGCGCCGCGCCGCCGACGACCATGATGCGGTTTTTATCGACCTGTTTTAAGAGTTCGATGATTTTGCTCGCCATCATCCGGCAGAGGCCTGCGGTCACCTTGGATTTGGGGACACCTTTGTTGATGGCGTGGGTACAGTCGGATTTGCAGAAAACGGAGCACCGGCCGGAGACACGGTGAGGGGTTTCCGCGGCCGACCAGCGGGCCGCCTCCTCAAGGGTGACGTCCAATCGCCTCAGTTGCTGCATAAAGAATTCGCCGGTCCCGGAGGCACACTTGTTGCCGGTCAGCACATTGGATATCCGGCCGTGGGCATCGAGCACGTACACCATGAACGTCTCGCCCCCGGCGGAGACGATCGCCTGGCACCGGACATCCGCAGGCGCCACATACCGGTAGGCGAATTCGACCGCCTCGGGTTCGGAAACGGTGGCGAGGTTCACGAATCGGCGGAAGCGGCGACCCGTGGCCGCGATCCGTCCGATGGATCGAAGGTCGTATTTCTCGATTGCCGCAAGCAGCGTCTTTCGAGGATCCCCGCCATGAGGGCGCACG
Organism: Desulfobacterales bacterium; assembly: GCA_046706045.1. Taxonomy (GTDB): domain Bacteria; phylum Desulfobacterota; class Desulfobacteria; order Desulfobacterales; family JBDRRP01; genus JBJKPT01. The sequence continues at coordinate 6,553 of JBJKPT010000728.1, read as the reverse complement.
CTGTGGTCAATGAGGCGAAAGGCGCGGTTGCTTTCTTCGGCGCCGGCCCCCCGGCAATCGATGCCCGTTGTTTCCAGAAGCGCCGTGGTCACCGTGGAGGCACCCAGGCAGATGCCCAGGGCCCGCTCCGGAGGCGATCCCGCCGCCGGTTTCCGATGCTGATTTTTCATTTGACGATCCGACATGAGGCCCATTTTCGCTCGAAAGGAGGATGATTTCAATCCAATTTGGATTCGCCGCGGGGCGGCTCCCCACAAGATGAGAAGCCGGGGAACCCACGGGCTCCATTGATCATCTCAAAAAAATTGGGATTTGAAAAGAACGGCGAACCGGTTTGCCGATCGGGGAAGTCCCATGGGTCCCCTTGGCATACCGGTCCTGCCTGCCCTTTCATCCCATTTTACCTTGACAGGGCGCGCGCAAGCGCGTTAATTTGTACTATTCACAAAAGAAATGCCTTATTTTCTTCTCAACTGCCATGACGGGATTTTTTTACGGTTGTCCCCGAATGGAAGGAAAATTTTTTTCTGGGGATCTCCTATGCCGATGCGTCCGTTTTCAGGGTAGCGCCCGCATGCAACATGTTTTGCAGCGCGTTTCATTCCGGCACCAAACCGTTTTCTTCTTCTTCATTCTCCTCCTGATCTTCATTTTACTCCTCTCCCCGCCACGGTATCGACGAATACCCCTTCAACGTGCGGCCCGGCAAATCCTCGTCAGCATGAATGCGTGAGAGCAATCATCGCAGAGCCGACGGGAAAGAAAAGGGATCGTGGCGTATCGGTTCAAATCAATGCCATCGAAAGGAGTAAAAATGATGAAAAAAATTTTGACTGCCATTGCCGTTGCCTTTCTGGCGATCCTTGTCGGGGGGCCTGCAACGTGGGCACAGGAATCGATCATCATCGGCGGCGTGGGACCGCTATCCTCGCCTGGAGCCGCCGAGAGCGGAAAGGAGATGCGCGTGGCGATGCAGATGGCCGTGGACGAGATCGGCACGGTTCTCGGAAAGCCTCTCAAGCTCGAGTTCGAGGACACCCGGGGACTTCCTGAAGAAGGCACCTCGGCGATGAACCGGCTGGCCGATGCCGGCGCCGTCGGCGTGGCGGGCGAGTTTCACAGCTCGGTGGCCAAAGCGGAGACGGAAGTGGCCAATCAGCGCAAGATCCCCTTGATCATCTCCGAGGCATGGGCGGACGAGCTCACCGCCAAGCAGTATCCGTACGTATTTCGGGTCGCCCCGGCCAACTCGCTCTTCTATACGAAAGTGGCCGACTGGATCAAAGCCATCGGCTCCCGGAACATCGTGGCCATCGTGGAGAACAGCGATTGGGGCCTCGGGGTGGATCGGGTGCTCAAAGCCAGCCTCGTGGGGGCAAAGAATATCGACGGGGAAAACATCAGCTACACGTCCATCGTTGCCGACCGGACCGTTGCCGACTTCACGCCCCAGCTTCTCACGTTCAAGGCCATGCGCCCGCTGCCGGACATGGTGATCGATGCCTTTACCGGGACCGGGGAGTACCTGATCGTCAAGCAGGCCGCCGATGTCGGCCTTGCCACGACGCCGCAGACCGCCATGTTTGCCGTCGGCACGGACGCCTTGTATCCCGAATATTGGCAAACCGTCGGTCAAGCCGGCGATTTTACCATCACCAAAACGGGGTACCACCCGATCCTCGGCGTCACGCCGGCCGTCAAGGCGTTTATCGCCAAATTCCAAAAAAAGACGGGCAAACTGCCGACCTTCGCCGCCATGGAGGCCTATGATTCCATTCACGTTCTGGCCAAGGCCATCGAAAATGCCGGCTCCACCAAACCGGCCGCCGTCGTGGCGGCGCTCGAAACCATACGCTACAACGGCGTCCTTGGGACCATCTATTTCTCCACGGCCCGGGAACCGGCTTACATGTACCATGAATGGCCGGGAGCCAAAGCCGTCATCGTCCAATACACCGAAGAAGGGCAGAAATATACCGACGCCCAACTGCTCTGGCCGGCCATTCTAAGGCCGTAGTGGCCGCAACCGTCGGCCAAGAAACGTCGTCCACGATGCCGTGACACGGTTTGCCGGCCACGGTTTGGGAGACGCCCGGCGCTCAACGCCGATCGCCGACCGTCCGCTTCAGGAGCACGATCTCATGGAATTATTGATTGCCCAGACGGTGAATGGACTGATCATCGGTCTTCTCTATGCCCTGATGGCCATCGGCCTCGCCCTGATCTTTTCCGTGCTCAAGCTGGTCAATTTCGCCCACGGCCAATGTTACATGATTGGGGCCTTCATTTCCTACTACTTTTCCACGCTCATGGGAATCGATCCGATCCTGTCGGTTTTCCTGTCCATGATCGTCATGTTCGGCATCGCCTTGGCGATACAGGTTCTCTTTCTTCGGCCCCTTTACACCGGCGCGGTGGAACGAAAGGACGAATACGCCATTTTGATCACCTTTGCGCTGGGAATCTTTTTCGAGAACCTGGCCATGTCGGTGTTTGGGCCCTGGACGGTGAAATCCCCCGACTTCGTTTCGGGGGTGGCAACCCTAGGGTTTTTGACCCTGGACGGCAATCGGCTGATCGTTTCCGCGGTGGCCATTGTCATCATGCTGGCGCTGGTTTGGGTCATCGGCAAGACCTTCCTCGGAAAGGCCTTAAGGGCCGTAAGCCAGGACCGGGACGCGGCGGCGATCGTGGGAATCAACCCGCATCGAATGAACCTTTTGGCCTTTGGCATCGGGGTCGCGCTGGCCGGCGGCGCCGGCGCGCTCATGGGTCCGATCTTTCTCATATCCCCGACGATGGGCACCCTTCCGGGCAGCAAGGCGTTCGTGATCATCGTCTTGGGGGGCATGGGCTCCATGAAGGGGGCCATTCACGGCAGCCTTCTTTTGGGCGAGGTGGAGACCCTGGGCTCGGTCTATTTCATCAATCCGGCGGTGGGGCTGGCTTACAAGAATGCCTTCGGCGTCCTGCTCCTGGCCATTGTCCTGCTGGTCAAGCCCACGGGGCTTTTCGGCGAAAAACACGTGAAAATGGAATAACATGAAAAAAAACGTTCCCGCCGGCGCGATGGTAATTGTTCTGGCCCTGACGGCGCCGGTCCTGGTGCATTCCTATTGGCTCCATGTCTTGATCCTGGCCCTTTACTACGCGTAGTTGGCCTCATCCTGGACCCTGCTCGCGGGATTCGCGGGCCAGTTTACTTTCGCGCATAAGGCCCTGGCCGGCATAGGCGCCTACACCTCCGCGTTGCTCGTGCTTCACGTTCACCTGCCCATGTGGACCGGCATTCTCGCCGGCGCCCTGGCCGCAACGGTTGCGGGCCTTCTCGTCGGAGTCCTGGTCCTGAGGATGACGGGTGCTTATCTGGCCCTTTTCACGATCGCCTTCGCCGAGCTCGTCCGCATCACCTTGAACGCGCAATACCATTTTACCGCGGGAGCGGCCGGCTTGACGGTTCCCCACCTTTTCCGGACGCCGTCCAAGCTCCCCTACTACTACACCATCCTCGGGATGCTCACGGTTTCCCTTTTGGTGATGCGGGCGGTTTTGAGATCCCGGTTCGGGCTATTTTTCCGGGCCATTCGGGAAGACGAGGAGGCGGCTTCGGCGTTGGGCGTTCACCTCGTTCGATACAAGCTCGCGGCCTTTGTGATCAGCAGCTTTTTTGCCGGGCTTGCGGGAGGGTTCTTTGCCCATTTCATCGGGGTGATCACTCCCGACAGCATCATGGAGATCGCCCGGATGGGACTTCTCATCGCCATGTCGGTGATCGGCGGCATCGAGAGCCTGGCCGGCGCGGTGGTGGGCGCGGTCCTCGTGGAGTTTCTCGAAGAATTTCTCAGAGCTTTCGGACTATGGCGATTCGTGCTCTTCGGTTCGATCCTGGTGCTGGTGTTGAGGTTTTCACAGAATGGATTGCTCTATCCGCTTTACCAGAAGCTCGCCGAAAGGCGGATTGAAGCGGATCCCGGATCCTGAGGGGTAACCCATATGCTGGAATTGACCCATTTGGTAAAGGATTTCGGCGGTGTCCGGGCCGTGCACGCCGTTTCGTTCGAGGCCAAGGAAAATGAGCTTCTCGGGATTATCGGCCCGAACGGATCTGGAAAGACGACCACCATCAACATGATCAGCGGTGCGCTGAAACCCACGGAGGGCCGGATCCATTTCAGAGGAAAACGAATCGACGGACTGCCGCCCCATGAGATCGCGAAGCGGGGCATCGGCAGGACCTTCCAGGTGACCCGGGTGTTTCGAAGGATGAGCGTCATGGAAAACATGATGGTCCCGGCCCTCACCAAGCCCAAATCCGAGCGGGGCGGAGAAGCCGATCGGATGAAGCGCGCATCGGACATCCTGCAATTTCTAAAGCTTGACCACCTCCGGAGGCAATATGCCAGGGACCTTTCGGGCGGCCAGCAAAAATTGCTTGAACTGGGCCGGGTGTTGATGCTGGATCCCGACGTGATTCTTCTCGATGAGCCGTTTTCAGGGGTTCATCCGGAACTGAAGATGGAGATTCATGACTACATCAAAACGATGCACAGGGAGGGCCGGACCTTCATCATCATCAGCCACGACCTTCAATCCATTTTTGATTTGAGCCAGCGGTTGATCGTTCTCTTCGAGGGAAGAAAGATTTGCGACGGCACACCGGAAGCGGTGAAGGCGGACGAACGGGTGGTAGAAGCATACCTGGGGGACTGAAGATGCTGAAGGTGGAGAATGTATTCGTCGGCTACCACAAGGACATCAATATCCTCCAGGGCGTCTCCCTCGAGGTCCGAAAGGCGCAGCTGAGCAGCGTCATCGGGCCGAATGGTGTGGGCAAATCCACCCTCCTGAAGGCCGTCTGCGGATTCATCCGGCCGAACAAGGGAAAGGTTTTTTACGAAGGAGAAGACATCACCGGGATGAACCCTCACGCGGCACCGGTAAAGGGGCTGACGTACATCCCCCAGAGAAGAAGCGTGTTTCCCTATCTCACGGTGGAGGAAAACCTGGAGATGGGGGCGTGGACCTTCAAGCGCGACAGGGCCCGGATAAAAAGGAAGCTCGATGAAAATTACACGCGATTCCCAAACCTTGCCGACCGGCGAAAGGCAAACGCCGGTCTCTTGAGCGGTGGCGAACAGCGGATGGTCGAGCTGGGACGCTCCTTGATGGCCGATCCGCGGCTTCTGCTGGTGGATGAGCCCACCGCCGGGCTGGCCCCCCTATTCGCCCGGGCCATCCGGAACGAGCTGGTCGAGCTCAAAGCAGAAGGGAAGGCGATCCTCCTGGTGGAACAAAATATCCGGGATGCAATCGCCATCGCGGACTATGTCTATGTCCTCGATCTGGGAAAGAACAAGGTCGAAGGCACCCAAGACCGGTTTGCAACCGATCTGAAAGACCTGGTAAAGGCATGGCTTTTTTAGCGGCGCCTTCCGGGAGAACGATTTCTCGCCAAGGTGTGCTTCGGGGTCTCACCGGCTCCTTATAGGTCCTGAAAGGATCGCTTTCGCTTGCCCAGGCGCAAAAGGTCCTCCCACCCGTTAAAGCTTTGCGCATTTCAGACGATAATCCATTACAGAGCGACGACGATCATCGCGGTGAAGGCCGGCCCGGTGGATCCGGCCTGGCCGTCGGGATGGATTCTTTAGAAGGGCCACCGTGACCACTTGCCCGGAGGGAAGGTGAGGGAAGCGAAATGAATATTCGGATCAAAATCATTGTATTCCTTATCCTGGCGATCGCATCCCTTGTCACCGTTTCCCTCGGAAACGGTTTTTTGGGGAATGCCGCGCACCTGAGTGTTGCCCTTTCCGCCTGCGGGGTCCTCATCCTGTGGACGCTTTATGTGCTTCACACCACGTTCATTCCCTTGAAATCGTCGGTCGCGGCGCTGGGAATGGCGGTGGAGGAGGCGGAGGGCACCTCCACCCAGTATTACACGAACGCCAAGGCTCTGGCGGGAGATGCCGGACAGCAGGCCGCGAACCTCGAGGCGACGGCCGCCAGCCTGGAGCAGATCACCGCCACCACCGTCCAGAACGCTGAAAATGCCGGCCAGGGCCGCGTGCTGATCGAAGAGGCCCAGTCCATCGTGCATCGGGCCAGCTCTTCCATGAGCGAAACCAGCCGGGCCATGGAGGAGATTTCCGGGGCCAGCGAAAAAATCAGCAGCATCATAAAGGATATCGACGCGATCGCCTTCCAGACCAACCTGCTGGCGCTCAACGCAGCGGTCGAGGCGGCACGGGCCGGGCAGCACGGGGCCGGGTTCGCCGTGGTCGCCGACGAGGTCAGAAACCTCGCGAAGCGATCCGCCACCGCCGCCAAGGGGACCCAGGAACTGATTCAAAACACGATCAACAAGATCGGAAGCGGGGTGGCGCTGGTGAGCCGGACCGAGGGCGATTTCAAGGAAATGGTGGAATCCTTCGACAAATCCGTCACGCTGATTCGGGAAATCGCAGAGGGCTCGGCCGAGCAACGCGTCAGCCTGAAGCAGGCCTCCGAGGCCATAACCCAGATCGACATGCTCACCCAGAAGAATGCCATGCAG
>JBJKPT010000727.1:0-5753 GCA_046706045.1 Desulfobacterales bacterium | reverse complement strand
GCTGAGATTGTCCAAAACGACTGGCGTGTACCCTTCTCTCGCCAATTGCTTGCACATATGGGAGCCGATGTAACAGGCGCCGCCCACCACGAGAATGTGCGTGCTCACGGCAAAGCCTCGTAACGCTTCGGGCAAGACCCGTTCGGCCGTTTTTTCAATCGCCATGCCAATTCGTGCCGCCGCCCGTGACGCTCATGGGCGGCCGCCGGCCAAAAGCGATTCAAAAAAAGGTATCGTTTTTTTTAGCCCCTGTTCCACGGAGATGGCCGGCTCCCACCCGAGTTCCTCCCGGGCAAGGGTGATGTCGGGTTTGCGCTGCATGGGATCGTCCCGGGGCAACGGCTTGGGAATGATCTCGGAACGGCTCCGCGTGAGGCGGATGACGGTTTCGGCGAGTTGGCGGATGGTAAACTCGACCGGGTTTCCCAGATTCACCGGGCCGGTGAACGCCGCCGGGGTCGCCATCAGCCGCAGGAAGGCCTCGATCATGTCGTCCACGTAGCAGAAGCTCCGGGTCTGCTGCCCGTCGCCGTACACCGTGATGGGTTCTCCCGTAAGGGCCTGGACGATGAAGTTGGAGACCACCCGCCCGTCGTTGGGGTGCATCCGGGGGCCGTAGGTGTTGAAAATCCGCCCCACTTTGATTCCGAGGCCGTGCTGCCGGTGATAGTCGAAAAACAGGGTCTCGGCGCAGCGTTTTCCTTCGTCGTAGCAGGAACGCACGCCGATGGGGTTCACGTTTCCCCAGTAGGCCTCGGTTTGGGGGTGCACGCTGGGATCGCCGTAGACCTCGCTGGTCGAGGCCTGGAAGATTTTGGCTTTGACCCGTTTGGCGAGCCCGAGCATGTTGATCGCGCCGTGGACGCTGGTCTTGGTGGTCTGCACCGGGTCGTGCTGGTAGTGGATCGGGGAGGCCGGACAGGCCAAATTGTAGATTTCGTCGACTTCCACGTACAAGGGGAAGGTGACGTCGTGGCGCATCAATTCGAAATTCGGCGCGGAAAGCAGATGCGCGATGTTGGCCTTGGTGCCGGTAAAAAAATTATCCACGCAGAGCACATCGCAGCCGTCGGCCACGAGGCGCTCGCAAAGATGGGATCCGAGAAAACCGGCGCCTCCGGTGACCAGAACGCGGGTGCGGGCATGTTTCATGGGGCAAATCCCTGGATGAGGTTGAAGATGAAGCGAAGATACAATGATAGCGGAATGATTGCAATCGGTTGGATCGTCATTCGTCATTGATGCGCGATAAACCCGACGCCCGAATCGAAGAGACGCAACGAAGCCGAGAACCCGGCCCGCGCCCTGCCGGCCCCGCGGCGGAAAAACTTGCCCGGGCGGGTAAAATTTGCCGGAAACGGCTCCGGCCGCCGCAAAAGCACATCGGGTGCGGGAGCGATCGATCCATCCAATGACCGTTGATCCTGTTTTCATTTTCGGGGAACGGGTCGTTCGACCGCACCCGGCATGGCATGGGGCTTGCTTTGGAAAAATGCATCATTTCACCCGAACCGGAGGCAATGGCGATGAAAATCCAAGCCAGTGATGAAATTCTCAAATCCCAGAGCCCATCCCCGAAACGTCCGGCGGGCGATTCCCGAATCGGTCGGTTCAAATCCCTGCTCGATCAGAGCCTGGGCGGGACGCAGGCAACGGACGCCGCCTCCGGAACCGCCGCGGCAGGGCCGTTGTGCCCCCTGTCCGGGATCCAGTTTCAGCCAAGCGTTTCCAACGCCGCCCCGGCTTCGGCCGCCGAAAACCTCGATGGCCTCATCGGTTCCCTGGAGTCCTATCAACAAAAACTCGCGGATCCCAATGCATCGCTCAAAGACATGGGGTCGCTGGTCGAGGACCTGTCCCAAAAAGATGCGCAACTGGCCAGGCTGGCCGACACCGTGAAGGACGGGAACCTGAAAAAGATGATCGACGACGCCCGGGTGGTCACCACCGTCGAGTTGGCAAAGTTCAACCGCGGCGACTACATCCCAAAGACGCCGGCGTGAGCGTCGTAGCCTCGGGCAATGCTTCCCGCCCATGGGTCGTGCCCATCCCCAAACGGCCCTTTACGCGATTTCCGCCTTGGGCGCCTCGACCTGAATCCTCGAAATAGCCAAGGCCCATTCCTCCGGTTCCAATCGTCCGCCCGCCTTGAACGCACGCAAAATTTATGAAGGGTTCAAGAATGGATCATGCCACCCAGTGGCAGACCGCGGCGTCGGCACGCACCTTCCCGTTGCCGCGGTCGGCGGGCAAAAGAAAATGAGAAGCCGACCGGTCGGGGAGAGGGGCGCAGGGGATGGTGATCCGCACGGTGGTGCCGTGTCTCCGTTCCGATGCCACGTCCATCTTCCCGCCCACGGCACGGATCCGGCCATAGGCTCCGGGAAGGCCCAGACCGAGGTGGCCGCCCCCGCCGCGGCGCGTATAAAACGGCACGCAGATCTTGTTGAGATCTTCCGGGGAAATGCCGGTACCGGCGTCCTGGACGATCAACTCGGCGCCCGGACCGGTCTCGCGAAGTTCAACATCCCGATGGAAACCGGTAATGCGCCGGGTTTCCACCCACAGCACACCGCCTTCGGACATGGCCTCCAAGGCGTTATCCACCACCGCGGCAAAGACCTCTTCGATGATCGGCGCGGGAGCGGCCGCACCGGGCGCAAAAGGATCCAGGCGGATCGTGACGCGCACGGGAACCGAGTGCCGGCAGCGCCGCTTCATGTATCGGCCGACCACCCGGTTGACATCGGTGGGGCACTCTCCGGTCTCCGGCGCCACCCGCTCGCCGATGCCGGCGAAAAAGGCGATTTCCTTCACGATGCGGCTGCCGACGCCGGTGATCCGGCGCATCGCCTCGGTACGAACGGCGGGGGTGATCGCCAGGCCGTCCAGCGCATCCAGGGATCCGCCGATCCGTGCGAACAGCCGACGGAATTCCATGGCCAACCGGCGCGAGGCGGCGGCGATGTTCGGTCTGCCCGACGCATGGGCGCGGCAGCAGGCATCCAGATGGTAAAAGGGTAACGACCGGAAACGTTCCCTGTCGAACCCGCAACCGATGGGGCGCCCGGTCTTGGACTGGCTGGAGACAAACGGCGCATCGCAGAAAATGCCCCTTCCGGTCAGGGCCAAGAGGTGGCACACGAGGTTCGACCCGTAACGGATGGTCCCTTCGATATGGACCAGGTGACGCTCGGCGGCCGGGATGATGCCGGCATCGAGGCGGATCAGGCCGATCTGTCCGAGAATGGCTTGAAACAGGTTGCCGATGTGCCGTGCAAAGCCGCCGGCCACGACGGAGAGCATTTCCCGCTCATTTTCGACGATGCCGTACTCGCCGGGCAGATCGTCGCGCCACCGCAGGCGATGGGCACCCGGCCATGCCGGGTCCCGATGGGCCGCGACACCGGAAAAATAAAATCGGGCACCGGGAAGCCGGACATCGCCCGGAAGGCCGGGCGGCACGGGATGAAAAGAGCCGGCATCGACCGCCGATTGAGCGTTTGTTTCCGGATAAACGGTATGCGGCGCCTTCGGATAATGGTGCACGGCATGCTCTCCCTGTTCGCATCGAGGCGGAAACGGCTGCCGAGGCCGGTGCGGCCGGTCACGGCGGATTCCAATGCCGGCAAAAATGCAAATCCTGTGCCGCCATCTTCTTGCCACGACGGGCGCCGGGAAAACATTTGAAATGGGACCGCAGTTGTACTATGCCTGAATCGAAAATTGCCTCAAACCCCTTGGAAATGGAGTCGATCGACACCCGATGATCACGCGAAGAGCATTTCTAAAGACATGTTCCGCCGCATTGCTCACCGCCGGTGTGCCCTCCCCGGCGCTGGCCGCCGTGCTGATGCGGCATTCGCCGCCGCTTCCCGCGGACCCGGACTTCAACATCAAGGACTACCTGTCGAAGATGCGCGATTTCAACCTCCCCCATAAGGATGACATTCTTCTGGGCCAAAACGAGATGCCGCTGCTGCAATCCTCCCTGGCGCGCCTCATTCGGCTCCAGGCCACGATCGGCCAAGGCAATTTCTACATTCTCGGTTTCGACGACGCCTTGAGGTGCGCCGACACCTATCCCCGGATCGGGACCTTTCCCCGGCGGGAAATCGATTTTCTGGAACGCCTTTTCCACCACGACGGCCGTCAGTACGGTTTCTTCGGAGAAAAGCCGATCAAGCATATCACCGACCGGATCGACACCCGCGATGTGGTCAAGATCCAGCGCACGGGAAACTATCTTTTCAAGGGCGACGCGGTCAAATTTTATACCCGCATCCAGAAAGAAATCGGCCCCGAGGCGATCCTCACGTCCGGGGTGCGCAGCGTGATGAAGCAATTCTTGCTCTATCTGGCCAAAGCGCACGATGGCAACGGAAACCTTTCACTGGCTTCCCGTTCCCTGGCCCCTCCGGGGTACTCCTACCATGGGGTCGGCGATTTCGATGTGGGCAAGGTCGGTTACGGGGTCTCGAACTTCACCGAACGGTTTACCCAAACCGATGTTTTCAAACGGCTCGAAGCCAGCGGCTACCTGACGTTGCGCTATACCCGGGGAAACCTCTTCGGTGTCCGCTACGAACCCTGGCATGTAAAGGTCAGTTGATCCCCACGGCCCACCCGCGGCACGTCCCACGCTCCCGCGGATCGGGTCCTGTGCGCCCCTCCGGAAAAAACTGCCGCCTCGTCAAGGTTTTGACACGGCCGGCGCCGCCCTCCCATCGCCGATTGCGGAACATCGATCGCGCCGGTTGCCGGAGACGGATCCCCGGCGCGTCACCGGTCCTCGGCATGATTCCTGCTTACCGAATCCCTGCAGTCCGCCCCGCAACGGAACGTGGGCTCTACGAAAAGACCCATCCGGTTTCTCGAAAAACGCCCCCGGGCAGTGCCCATCCGGAAACTGGCGATCGTGTGCGGATTCAAGGCGGGTGGACGAGTTGAGCCGGTGCCATGGTCCGGCGATTTCAATGGTTCGAACCGATCCGCCCCACGGCGGAATTCGCGCACAAGGGCCATTTTGGGATGGACACCAGGGAGGAGGCCGATGCAACGATTCACCCATCCGAACGCCCCGCTGCTTTTCGTCTTGACCCTTGTGATGCTATTCCCGCTGATGACGCCCCGGCGCGTCCAGGCCGCTGCCTGGCAAGGGCAAACCCTTGCCAACGTCAACCTCCGGGCGGCACCGAACCTGGAAGGCGCCGTGGTCACCGGCGTGGTCAAGAATCGGCTCGTGACCGTTTCCGGCCAGCAAAACGGCTGGTATTACGTCTCCTTTCGCGAGGGGCCGCTCGTATACCACGGATGGCTCTATGGCCGGTATGTTGCAGCGGCGAAAACGGCGGCGGGGACAACCAGCGCCTTTGCCGGCCTGCTTTCCGATTCGCCGGAGGTTCCTCCGCCACCGAAGGCGGGGGCGGTTCCGGCGATGCCGGCGACAGGAGAAGCGCCGTCGAAGATAACGGTCACCACCCTGCGCACCGCGGCCCCGGGCCCGCCGTCGGTACCGGCGGCGTCCGCAACGTCGGCTCCGCCACCGTCACCGGCATCGACCTTGTCGCCGGCCCCGGCGAACCCTTCGGCCGTGGTCGACAAACCGGCACGGCCCGTCGCGCCCTCGGCCTCGAGCCCTCCCCCGCCGGAACCCGGCGCCGACCTCTTGAAGGCGCCCGCCCCTTTTCCCAAAACCGCGGCAACCACCGATCTCGTCCAATTGGCCCTGCGGCTGACCATGATTCTGGTTT
>JBJKPT010000726.1:0-4286 GCA_046706045.1 Desulfobacterales bacterium | reverse complement strand
CCTTGATAATAGGCCCGGACGTCGTGCTGGGTCACGGAGGCGACCGACGCCGGCGGGGGGTGGCGAAGGATCGGGTCGTGTTTGGGCACCAGGGCCGCATCCAGGGCTCGTTGCGCCAGGTAATCAGGGCTCTGGAGCCATCCGCCAACGGTCTCGGCGACCTGCTTCCGGACCACGGTGAATGCGGCCTCCGGCAGGGCCGGGTGCAGCACGCCATCGGCCAAGAGCGCCACCCCGCGTTCAAAGTGATCGGCTGTCACCTTCAGGAAAAAATCGGTTCCGGCGGAAGCCTGTGCCCCGATATCGTCCAGGGCTTTCTGGTAGGCCACCCGGTTCAGGTGGGTCGTTCCATAAGAAAAAAGCGGATCCAGGATATCGCTGACGCCTTCCTGGCCCTTGGGGGTCTCCAGCGCGTCGTTGTGTTTGACGTAACCGAGGACCTCGACGGTGCGGCTGATCGATTCCGGTTGGACGATCAGGGTCAAGCCGTTATTCAGGATTTCCACCTTCGGATGCACATGAGAGGCCGGCACGGACAAGCGGGCCAGTGCTTTTTCGGCCCAATCGGGCAGCGTCACCGCGGCACTCGGGGGACGGGCCAGGGCTTCCGTTCCACCGAAGCCGCGGGCCACGGTCGGTTTTCCCGAGGCCTCAGGGGTGAGGATGGCGACCACGGTGCGGCCGGAGAGGAGATATTTCCGAGCCACGCGGGTAACATCGTTCGCCGTCACCTTGGCGATCGCCTTTGCATCGTCGTCAAGGGCGTGCCGGCCCTCCAGGGCCAGTGCCCGGGACCAGGCCATGGCCAGTCCGTAGATCGAATTTTTCCGGAACTCGACGCCCGCCAATTCCTGCCGCTTGGCCGCTGCCACCAGGTCGGCCGAAAAGCCTTTTTTCAGATCCCGGCCCAGCATGGCCCCGGCGGCGCGGACCAGCCGCCGGCTGTCGGCGTCTTTGGCAAAGGAGACGGCGACGTATCCCATCCCGGCCTGCGGCAGGGGATGGAATTCAAAGCCGACGTCCAGGGCTTTTCCGCTGGTCACGAGATCGTAGAGCGTCCCCCGGGAGCTGTCGAGGACATCGGCGAGCACACGGGCCGCGGCGTAATCCGCACTCTCAAATCCCGGCATCCGATAGGCGATGAGGGCCAGCCCGTAAGGGTTGTCCGTTTTCATGCGAATGGTTTGGGCGGTGACGGGCGAAAGACGGATCACCGGGCGCCGGGGAATCGGTTTTGCCGGGATATCGGCGAAATAATGTTCCACCCGTGCCAGGGCCGCCTCCGGGTCGAGGTCGCCGGCGATGACGAGGATGGCGTTGTTGGGGGCGTACCAGGCGTCGTGGAATTTCTTGAGAAGGGCACCGGTGGTCTTCTCAAAGGAGGGCCGGGTGCCGAGGGCGTCGTGGGCATAGACCGTGCCCTTGAACAGGGCGGCCAATAACCGCGTGTAGGCCAGGTATTCGGGGCTGGAAAGGTCCCGGGAGACTTCCTGTTCGATGGCCCCCCGCTCCTCGACCCAGAGGCGTTCGCTGTCGAGGACCCTCCGCATCCGGATCGCCTCGATCCGAAGCGCCATGTCCAGGTCTTCGGAGGGGACCATGAAATAGTACTGGGTGACCGACGGCTGGGTGTCGGCGTCGAACATGCCGCCCATCGCGGCCGTGATGGCGGCCAGCTGGTTCGCGGAAAGGCCGGGGCTGCCGCGGAACATCATGTGCTCCTGGGCGTGGGCCGTGCCGGGAAACCCCTTGGGGGATTCGTTGGAGCCCACCCGGTAGTTGACCACCGTGGCCACCACCGGCGCCAAGGGGTTCGGGACGATCACCACCCGGAGACCGTTTTTCAGGGTGGCCCGCAACACGGTGCCGGTGCGTTGCGGCGTCACGGCCGCGACGGCATGGGCCGCGGCGGGCGATAACAGGGCCAGAACGCAGGCCAGGGCAAAGAAATGTCGGCAAAATCGGTTTCGGGCGCGGCGGGTTTTCGCGGAGCGCACCCCATTCATCGGCCCTGCGGGGCCGGGGCGATCGGGGTTCATCGGGTTCATCGGAGCGGCCTCCAGTCTCGGTTTCAAATTCGCGCGCGTCGCATCCGGTGACCGGATCTCCGATGGCAAACGGCAGCACGCGGAGGATCAGCCGAATTTTCCCGTGATGTAGTCTTCCGTGGCTTTCTTTGCGGGGCGGGTAAACATGGTGTCCGTGTCGCCAAATTCGATCAGTTCCCCCAAGTACATGTAGGCGGTGTAATCGGAAACGCGCGCCGCCTGCTGCTTGTAATGGCTGACGATAACAATGGTGTAATCGTTTTTCAACTCACCGATCAAATCCTCGATGCGTGAGGTGGAAATGGGGTCCAGTCCCGAACAAGGCTCGTCCAGCAGGATGAGTTCCGGCTTGACGGCGATGCCACGGGCGATGCACAGGCGTTGTTGCTGGCCTCCGGAGAGGCTGGTGCCGTTCTGATGCAGCTTGTCCTTCACCTCGTCCCACAACGCGGCCTGGCGAAGAGCCCACTCCACCCGCTCGGCGAGACGCGCCGAGTCCAGGTCTTCGTAGAGTTTGATGCCGAAGGCGACGTTGTTGAAGATCGTCATCGGAAAGGGGGTCGGCACCTGGAAGACCATGCCCACCTTGACCCGCAGCCGGTTGAGGTTCTGCTTTTTGGACAAGATGTTCTGCCCGTCCAGGAGGATTTCGCCCTCCGCCCGCAAACCGGGGTAGAGCTCGAAAATCCGATTGAAGGTCCGGAGCAGCGTCGATTTTCCACACCCGGACGGGCCGATGATCGCCGTCACCTTTTTTTCCATGATATCCAGGGAAATGTCTTTCAGGGCGTGGTAATTTCGGTAGTAGAAATTCAAGTGCCTCACCGCCATTTTGACGGCCTCTGCCGGACGTTCCATTCCCTGCGGAGTTTCCATGTCCTGGCTTTCCATTGATTTCGGCGCGTGCGGCATCGCATCCAACGCCGTTTGAAACCATTTAATCATTGCGTTTTTGCCTCAGGAAAAAGCGTGCGAGTATATTCAATCCCAACACCCCGACGGTGATCAACAGCGCCCCCGCCCATGCCAGATGGTGCCAGTCTTCGTAGGGGCTCATGGCATAATTGAAGATCACCACGGGCAGGTTTGCCATGGGTGCGTTCAGGTCGGTGCTCCAAAACGGACTGCTCAACGCGGTGAACAGAAGGGGCGCGGTTTCGCCGACAATGCGGGAAAGGGCCAGGAGCACGCCGGTGATCATGCCGGCCTTGGCCGCCCGGTAGACGATGAAGATGATCACCTTCCATTTGGGGGCGCCCAGGGCCGCCGCGGCTTCCCGGAGCCGGTCGGGGACGAGCTTCAGCATGTCCTCGGAGGTGCGCACCACCACCGGGATCACGAGGAGGGCCAGGGCGAAGGTGCCGGCCCATCCGGAAAAATGCCCGACTTCGGCCACATAGACCGCATAGATGAACAACCCGATGACGATCGAAGGGGCGCTCAACAGGATGTCGTTGATGAATCGGGTCGCGGTCGAGATCCAGCCGGTCTTTCCGTATTCGGAAAGATAGGTCGCCGCCAGGATGCCGATGGGGGTTCCGATCAGGGTGGCGGCCCCGGACATGGCGACACTGCCGAAAATGGCGTTCAGCAGGCCGCCGTCGCTTCCCGGCGGAGGGGTCATCTGGGTGAAGAGGCGAAGGCTCACCCCTTTGAGACCGTATTGGATCAGGGTCCAGAGAATCCAGCCCAGCCAGAAGAGACCGAAAATCATCGCCGCCATGGAAAGGGTCAAACAGATCCCGTTGATCCATCGTCTGCGGGCATATGGGGATGCGATGTGCATGATTCAACCTACCAAATGCCTTCGCGAGCGTTCATCCGCGCCAGAAGAAGCCTTGAAATCGCCAGCACGATGAACGTGATCAGGAAGAGCAGCAAGCCCAAATAGATCAAGGAGGAGGTGTAAAGGGTGCCGATCGCCTCGGTGAACTCGTTGGCGAGGGCCGAGGCGATGCTGTTTCCGGACTCCAGCAACGACAGGTGCAGGTTGTGGGCGTTTCCGATGACGAAGGTGACGGCCATGGTTTCGCCCAGGGCCCTGCCGAGCCCCAGCATGGTTCCCGCGAGAACCCCGGACCGGGTGTAAGGCAGCACGATCCCCCACACCACTTCCCAGGTCGTGGCGGCCAGGGCCAGGGCCGATTCCTTCAAGTGACTGGGAACCTTTAAAAACACGAGCCGAATCACCGCCGCGAACATGGGGATCACCATGATGGCCAGGATCAGCGCCGCGGT
>JBJKPT010000725.1:0-2891 GCA_046706045.1 Desulfobacterales bacterium | reverse complement strand
GCGGCTCCGGGAAAAGATCGCGGCGAACCGGAAGCGCATGCCGCTTTTCGATACGCCGCGGTTCGTCCGGAACCTGGAGCGGGCCTATCTCCGGGTTTGGGAGACATGCGCGCGCGGCCATCGCCCGCAGCCCATCACCCTGGGGGAAGATGACGGAGGGGGTCGAAGTCCCGGAGACATGCCGGCATGGGGGGGGCCATGATTTTTATTACCAACCGAAAATGGGCGAGCAGTGTTGTCCGGGGACGCCAGATCGCCGGCACCCTGGGCGTCCCGTGCGATCCGCCGGGGATCGATCCCGGGGAGACGGAGGTGGCCGTCAAGTGCTGGAGCCGGGTCTTTCCCGAGATCGAGCGCCTCTTCTGCGGTATCCTCGACAGCGATTCACTGCTTGCGGCGATCCGGGCTCACCCCCGGGTCGGGGTGATCGTGTGCACGGAAGCGGGCAAGGATTATGTCGCGTCTCGGATCGAAAATCCCATCGTCGTCATCCCCCATCACCACTGCAATTTCGAAGACCGGATCCGGCCGGAACGGTCGTCCGCGGTGCTGGGGTACGCGGGGCCACGGGGCAATTTCGATCTCGATCCCGAAACGCTGGGACGCGCCCTTTCCCGGATCGGCCTGTCGTTTCGATGGCTTTTTACAGATGAAGTCATCGTTTCAAGGGAAGGTCTCTGCCGGTTCTATCTGGGCGTCGACATCCAGGTCATTTTCCGAAGACCGCGGTTGATCCCGAACATGCCCCCGGAACTGAAAAATCCGTTGAAGCTCCTCAACGCCGGATCATTCAAAATACCCACCGTCGGGTATCCGGAACGCTGCTGCCGGGAGGCCGGCGAAGGCTTCCTTCCGGCCAAGACCCTGGAAGAGGTCGTGGCGGCCTGCGACGCCATTAAAGCGGATACCGCTCTTTACACCCGGCTGGCCGAAGCCGGGCATCGCCAGGCACAGCCTTATCACATCCGGCATCTGTGCCGATACTATCGGCACCTCGAAACCGCCGGCAGACCGTATCCCCAGGGCATCCGGATTCCAGCCCGGGTCCGGGCGAGTGGGCGAACGGGAGAAACCCCCGGATGCACCTTTCTGACGGTGACACGATGGTCCCCGACACGTCGGTGAATGGCCGTCGAATTCGTGAAAACCGTTGGTCCGGCCGTGTCCATGGATTCCTGCCTCGATGGGTGAAGGAGAAAAAACGATGACGGATCCAAAAGCAAAACCCGCGGATGCTCGGGCCGTTTGGCTTGCCCGGGCGATCGAGGACCACCGCCGGGGCGATCTGGCGGCGGCGGCCGAGGGATACGCCCGGATCCTCGCCCGCAGCCCGGATCATGCCGATGCCCTTCATCTGCTCGGCCAGGTCCGCCTGGCCCGGGGGGAGGGGGGCGAGGCGTGCCGATTGCTCGAGGCTGCCGTGGTGCGATGCCCGGAAAGCGCCCTTTACCGGCTGAGTCTGGGCCGCGGATTGGCCGCCACCGGGGACGTCGCCGCCGGGATTCGGCAATGCCGGCAGGCCGTGGCCCTGACACCCGGGCATGCCGAGGCCTGGATGGCCCTGGCCGAATTGTTGGAGTCGGTGGATGCCCTCGAGTCCGCAACGTGTTACGAGCGGGCCATGGCCCTGCCAGGAGGGGAACACCCGGCCCGTTACCGCCTGGCCCTTCTCTGCCATCGCACCGGCCGGCTCGACGAGGCCGTGGAACACTTCGAACGGGTGATTGCCGTGGTGTCCGACGATGCGGGGGCGTGGAATCAGTTCGGGCTGGTCCTCCAGGACCTGGGGGATTCGGATCGGGCGCTTTCCTGTTTTCATCGGGCCGTGGAACTGGCTCCGGAGGCGGCCGAGGTCTGGAACAATTTGGGCGGAGTTTACCTGAACCGGGGTGAGTTCAATCGGGCCGAGGCCGGGTTTCGGAAGGCCGTGGGCGCCAGCCCCGACCATGCGGATGCATGGAACAATCTGGGAAACCTCTTGACCCGAACCCGGCGTTACCCCGAAGCCGAAGACGCCTACCGGAAAGCATTGACGATACGGCCGGCACATTCCCGGGCGTTCTACAACCGCGCCATGTGCCGATTGGAGCAGGGACGTCTGGATGAGACCATCGCGGATCTCACGGCGGCCATGGCCCTTCGGCCCGATTACGAGGAGGCCTGCGCCCAACTGGTGCATACCCTTCAGCGGGTCTGCGACTGGTCCCGCCTGGATGAATGGGCGCCCCGGCTGGATCTCATGACCCGGGCCGCCATCGACCGCCACCGGCCCGTGGCCGAACAGCCTTTCATCGGTCTTGCCCGGAACCAGGACAACGCCCTGCACCTGGCCATCGCCCGATCGTGGGCCGATCGTGCACGGCGCCTCGCGGGCCGTCCCCTGAGTCCGGTTGCGGCTTCCCCCAAAATGCCGGGCACGGACCGGATCACCATCGGTTACCTTTCGGGCAATTTCCGAAACCACCCCATGGCGCATCAGATGGTCGGTCTCTTTGAATGCCATGACCGTACCCGGTTTCATATTGCGCTCTATTCCTTTGGGCCGGATGACGGAAGCGATTTCCGGCGGCGGATCCGTGCGGGGTGCGATCGGTTCGTGGACCTGGAAAAAATCGGACACCGGGATGCGGCTCAGGTGATCCGAGACGACGGCGTGGACATCCTGGTCGATCTCATGGGGCATACCCGAGGCAATCGGATGGCCATCCCGGCCCTGCGACCGGCGCCCATCCAGGTGCGCTACATGGGATTGGCCGGGACCACCGGCGCGGATTATTTCGATTATCTCATCACCGACGCCATCGTCACCCCGCCGGCCGTTCAGCGGTTTTACACCGAAGCCCTTGTCTTCATGCCGGGAAGCTACCAGGTGAACGACGACCGGCCCATCG
>JBJKPT010000724.1:0-2076 GCA_046706045.1 Desulfobacterales bacterium | reverse complement strand
GATCCAACCGGAAAACGCTTACCTCGGGATTTCGGAGGCCCCGGCCTGGGAACTTTTGGAGCGGCTCGATGCCGAGCATCCGCGGCTTTCGGCCTACCGGCTCCGGGACGCCTGCGGGCTTGCGCCGGTGCCTAGGGCCCGGGCCGTGGGCGACTGGCTCCGGGCGCAGCACTCTGGTGTTGCCTCAGTGTTCGAAGCAAACCTTGCCGCGGATACCCGGGTGCTGGACTTGAGTGTCGGCAGTCCGGACTTCGACGCCCGGGTGGCCGTCGATCCGGCGGTCATGACCGAGGCGCTTTCCCGGGAAAAGGATACGGCGCGAATCGGCATCGGCCGCTACGACGAAGCGAGGCTTTGCTACCTTTCAGACGCCTTCGCCGTCCCCGGGGACGAACCGCCGGAGCGGCGCACGGTGCATCTGGGGATCGATGTCTTCATGCCGCCGGGCACCCCGATCTTCGCCCCCCTGGCCGGCACCGTCCACGGATTCCGGGACAATGCCGATGCCTTTGACTATGGGCCCACGATCATCCTGAAGCATGAAACCGGTGCGGGCGAGGTTTTTTACACCTTGTACGGGCATCTCGGCCGCGAGTCCCTCGATGGACTCTTCCGGGGCCGCTCCATCGCAAAGGGCCACCGGATCGCATGGCTGGGCGACGCTTCGGTCAACGGCGGCTGGGCCCCACATCTGCATTTTCAAATCCTGATCGATGACCTGGACGAAACCGATACCTTCCCGGGCGTCGCGCAACCCTCCCAGCGCCGCGTCTGGACATCCCTTTGCCCGGACCCGAACCTGCTTCTCGGAATCCCCGAAGGGAAATTCCCCCCGGCGCAGCGCGCGCCCGAGGCCCTTCGCGGGGCGCGCTCCCGCTGCCTGGGTCAAAACCTCAGCATCGCCTACAGCCGGCCGCTGAAGATCGTCCGGGGGATCGGCGCCTATCTTTACACCCACGAGGGCGTCGCCTACCTCGACGGGGTGAACAACGTCTGCCACGTGGGCCATTGCCATCCCCGGGTCGTTGCCGCCGGGCAGCGCCAGACGGCGGTGTTGAACACCAACACCCGGTATCTCCACGATCACATCGTCGACTACGCCGAGCGCTTGGTTGCCACCTTCCCGGAGCCCCTCCGGGTCTGCTACTTCGTCTGTTCGGGAAGCGAGGCGAACGAGCTCGCCCTTCGCATGGCCCGGACGGCCACGGGACGGCGCGACGTCATCACGGTAGACGGGGCCTACCACGGCAACACCCAGGCGCTGATCGAGATCAGCCCCTACAAGCACAACGGTCCCGGCGGGGCCGGGGCGCCGCCCTGGGTCATGACCGCGACCATGCCCTGCGGGTTTCGCGGCCCCTACAAAGGCACCGGGGAGGAGAGCGGCCGGCGGTATGCCGAAAGTGTCCGCGAGGCCGTTGAAAAAAGCCGCTCCGCCGGCGACGGCCCCGCGGCCTTCATCTGCGAGAGCATGCTCGGCTGCGGGGGCCAGATCGTGCTCCCGGACGGCTACCTCGCCGCGGCGTTCGGCCACGTGCGGAAGGCCGGCGGGCTCTGCATCGCCGACGAAGTCCAGGTCGGGTTCGGCCGGGCCGGGAGCCACTTCTGGGCGTTTGAATCCCAGGCGGTGGTGCCGGATATCGTCACCCTGGGAAAACCCATGGGAAACGGTCACCCCATTGCCGCGGTGATCACCACCCCGGCCATTGCCGAGGCCTTTGCCAACGGGATGGAGTATTTCAACACCTACGGCGGTAACCCGGTCTCCTGCGCCATCGGCATGGCGGTCCTCGACGTGATCCGGGATGAAGGGCTTCAGGAAAACGCGCGGGATGTGGGCGGTTACCTTTTGGCGGGACTTTCGGAATTAAAGGGGAAGTATCCGCTGGTGGGGGATGTGCGGGGAAAAGGCTTGTACATCGGGGTGGAACTGGTGACGGATCGCCAGAGCCTCGCCCCGGCCGGCGGGCATGCCGGTTACATCGCCGACCGGATGAAGGATTTCGGAATCCTGATGAGTACCGACGGCCCGTTTCACAACGTGCTCAAGATCAAGCCGCCCATCATTTTCTCCCG
>JBJKPT010000723.1:0-4715 GCA_046706045.1 Desulfobacterales bacterium | reverse complement strand
GACCAGGGCCTTGGCCGTGGGTGGAAGATCGGTGAAATCGGCGATCCGGCCGACGGGGCCGGTGACCGGGATCTTTCCGAAGCGGGCGATGGCCTCGATGTTTTCCTGGATCATCTCCGGGGGTGTGGGCGCGGCGCCGGCATCGACCAGCACCACGCCGCGGACCGGGACCCCACGCCGGGACAGGGCTTCTACGGAAAGGAGCGTGTGGTTGATGGTTCCGAGCCCTGCCCGGGAAACGAGGAGGGTCTCGGCGCCGGTGGCGGCGATGAGATCGATCATCAACCGGTCGCCGGTCATGGGCACGTGGAGCCCGCCGGCCCCTTCGAGGACCAGGGGTGCGCGGGTGGCGGAAAGCGCCGCGATCCGGGTGATAAGACCGTCGAAATCCACGGTGCGGCCTTCGTTTCGGGCCGCAAACCACGGGGCCTTGGCGGGCGCGTGACGGCAGAGGATGCTTTCCGCCGGATCGCGGTCGCGATAGGCGGGCGTATGGCGGTAGACAAACGCCGCATCGCTATCGGTATCGCACGCCGTCGCGCATCCGGTTTGCACGGGCTTTACATAAAACGGGGCGTGTCCGGCATCGAAAAGGGACCGGAGCACCAGGAGGGAGACAACGGTCTTTCCGACGCCCGTGTCCGTGCCGGTGATAAAGATGTTTCGCTTCATGATTCAAGATTCCGGATTCAAAATTCAAGAGCCCATTCCAATTCCAGGTTCTTATTCCGTGTTGCATTCAAGATGACGCCAAGGCGGCCAGGAGGAGGCGACAGAGGCGCACAGAGTAATACGTTGAGGAGCCCACGACGCAGCCAACGCAGGTGCCGCTTGAATGCGAAATGGAATTGATGCCGGCTTGCGGGCAAAGCGCTAAGCCTCCCGCAACCCATTCACGAAATCCGCGACATCGGCCGCGTCGTGCAGGGCCGTCATGCCGATCCGCAGGATGGCCTTTCCCAGGGGGACCGTGGGGAACCGTGCCGCAAAGACAAAAAAGCCCTTGCCGAAGAGGTGACGGGAAAGGGCCACGGCCTTTTCTTCGTCTCCGATCTCGACGGCGATGATGTGGGCGTCTCCGGTGACGGAAAAACCTTCCTCGGAAAGCCGCCGCTTCATCTGCCGGGACACGGCGGCCAGGCGTTCGCGGGGCGCGTCGCTTTCCTCGATTCGCCGCAGCACGTCCATGGCCGATGCGCCGTGGGCCTCGGGCAGCGTGGTGGAGTAGATCAGGGGTGAAGAAAAATTGACCAGGTATTCCCGGTAGCGCGCCGGAAGCAGCACAAAGGCGCCGAAGAGGCCCAGGGCTTTTCCGAAGGTCCCGACCGCCACGTCGGCCACGGACCGGGCGATGCCCCTGCCCTTCTCGCCCAGAGCGCCGAAGGCGTGGGCCTCGTCCACGACGGCAAGAAGCCTCCGGGTCGTTTTCACCCGGGCGAGCCCCGCCACGTCGAGCCGGTCCCCGTCCATGCTGAAAAGGGATTCGGTCAAAAGGCCCGAAGGGTCCTCTCCATGGGTTGAAAGCCGCCGTGCGAGGTGATCCATCCGGTTGTGCCGGAAGCCGAAAACGCTTGCCCCGGAGAGCTTCATGCCCTTCACGCTGGAGGCATGGACGTGCTTGTCGAAGAAGACCGTGTCGCCTTTTTCAAAGAGGGTCGAGATCACCCCGAGGTTGCACTGGTATCCGGATGGATAGAAAAGCGCGCTTTCGTATCCGAAGTACTCGGCAAGGGCGGCCTCGGCCTCGGTGATGGCGTCGTAATGACCGGAGACCAGGCGGGAGGACGAGGAGGATGCCCCGTAGGTCTTGAAATGCTTCGCCACCCGCGCGGCAAGCACCGGGCAACAGCCCAGGCCGAGGTAATCGTTGGAGGCAAAATTGAGCAGCCGGCGGCCGCCCACAACCACGTGCCGGCCATCGCGGACGGCGATGGCCGGCGGGTTCCGGTAAAGCCCTAGTCGGCGCTGGTGGCGAAGCCGCGATGCGATCCGTTGGTCAAACATGAAAACACCTTCTCGTAATGGGGCTTCAGCACATCCCTGGAAAAATCGGCGTTGTAGTCCATGGTGCCGATCAGAAGATCCGCCGTGATCGCCGCGCCTTTTGCCGGGGTCCCCGCAACCCGGTAGGAAAAGGCCCGGCGGCTGCCGCCGGTTCGCTCGGCCCGGAAAGCATAGCGGCCGGTGAGAAACCGGGTCTCCGGCAGGCGAAGGGCTTTGATTTTCAGCAAAAACGCATGGCAGCCGAACCGGGTACCGTACCGGACGTGCAGGGCCGCCAGCTGGGCACAGGACTCGATCCCCGCAAAGACCGGTACGGCGTCGTAGTGCCGGATGGCGGAGATCTTCTCCCCATTCCAGGCGAGCACCCGATCGAGAAGAAGAAATTCCGAAAGGCCCGAACGGATCACGATCCGGTCCATGTTTTGAGCACCAGGGCGCAATTCTGACCTCCGAAGCCGAAGTTTTCGATAAGCACCGATCCGGGCTGAAAGGCCCGGGACGAACGCACAAAATCGATCCCGCCGTGGCAGGGCACGGCCATGTTTCGGATCGGCGGAAGGCAGCCTTTGCCCAGGCAGGCCAGGACCAGGGCGGCTTCGACAGCGCCGCAGGCCGCGGACAAATGCCCGATCCAGGACTTTAAGGCCAGCACCGGCGGCCGGAGCGGCCCGAACACGCGGTAAAGCAGGTCGGCCTCGACGGCGTCGTTTAACGGGGTCCCGGTGCCGTGGGCCGAGACCAGATCGATCGCGTCGGTCGCCATGGCCGCATCCGTCAGGGCGCTTCGGACGGCGGCTTCGGCCCAGGTGCCCGCCGGTTCCGGGGCGGTCATGGCGTGCGCATCCATGGAGGCGGCAAACCCGCAGACTTCGGCAAGAATCCGGGCACCCCGGGTTTGGGCGTGTGCGAGGGATTCGAGGAGGAAAAACGCCCCGCCCTCTCCGGAGACAAACCCGCCGCGATCCGCATCAAAGGGCCGGCTTGCGCCGGCAGGGTCCCCGGGACCGGTGAAGACGGCCCGGGCCTTTTTATAGGCCAGGATGGCGCCGGCACTGAGGCGCGAATCCCCGGCCCCGGCAAAGGCAAGCTCCAGGTAGCCGTCCCGGACCTTCCGGTACGCTTCGCCCATGGCCTGCAACCCCGCCGCGCAGGCCGTCTGGATGGAGAGGCTCTCGCCGTGGATGCCGCCCAGCTGGGCGATGACCGCCGCAGGCGTGTTGGCCAGGAATCGGAGAAGCCACAGGGCCGGGGTCCGGCGCCCGTCCGGGCTGACGTCAAAGGCATCGCTCAGGTCGAAATTCGGCCCGGTGCCGACAAAAAGGCCCGCGCGCCGTCGCTCGCCCGCATCGGTGCCGCTCGCCTCGATGGCGGCAAGGGCCGCGGCCACGGCAAAGGCGGCGCCCCGGTTCAGGTAGCGCCGATTCTTGAAACGCCCGGTGTACGGGCGAAGATCAAAATCCTTGACCGGTGCCACCACCACGTCGGAATCGGCTTCGGCGCGTTCAAACGTGGTCCGGCCGCTGGCGAAGGAATCCATCGTCTCCGCATCGGTTGCCCCCAGGCTGGTGACGGCGGCCCGGGCGGTGATCACCACGCGGCGGGGCATCTATCGTTCTCCGTAGAGTTCGGCCACGGATTTTCGCTCGGGCGCGGCCGGCGCTTCGGCGGCGTACCCGGCGGCCACGAAGCTTTTAGGGGCCTTGCCGGGCAAACCCAGAATCGATGCCGCGTCCGGTGCAAAAACCAGGGGCGCGGTGAGGGCACAGGCCCCGAGCCCCCGGGCTTCGATCCCCAAAAGGAAGTGATCCAGGAAGAGCCCGACGCCGATGTCCGCATCCGCGCTCCGGCCTTCGGCCGAAGGGATCAGTCCCTCGGCGGCGAGCACTTCCGAAAAGCCCGGGGAAGTGGCCACCGTGCCCAGGACAAACAGCCAGGGGACATCGAACATGAACTCGGCGTAGCGAAAGTACGTACGGATCCGGTTGCGGATCTTTTTGCCGCCGCCCCGGACCTCGTTTTCCGCCAGCAGCCGTGCGCACCCGGATTTCACGGCCTCGTGAAGCGCGGTCCGCGGCCCGTCGGAAACGAGCCGCACGAGCCGCACGGGCTGGCGGTTGGCGGCCGACGGGGCCTGCCTCGCGTCGTCCACCAGATCCCGGATCCATTCGGCGGGCGGGGCCTCCGGGGAAAACCTCCGGACGCTGCGCCGCCGGCGGATCAGTTCATGAAAGGACAGGCTGGGCGGCATGGGCGTTCAGGTAGGCGATCAGGTCCTTGACCTTGAGCACCGGGCCGTTTTTCAGATCGGCCAGGATCTCTTCCAGCCGGCCGGCCGAAAGAAACGGATAGCGCACCCGCAATGCATCGAGGGCATCCCGTCCGGATTGCCGGGCCTCTTCCAACTCGCGGCGAAGCGATTTCAAAAAGACACCGTCTTCGTCCACCTCGGTCTCGAACCGGTCGTTCAGGGTCACGGCCAATTCCATCAGGTCGATGGACTCCGCCCCCAGGTCGCGGATGAGGTAGGATTCGTCCGAGATCTCCTCCGGCGCGATGTCCAGGATATCCACCAGGATTTCCTTGATTTCGGGTAACAAGTCCAACGCGATCGTCCCTTTCTATTTTCCGGCGGTAAGTCCCCCGTCCATCGTCAACGCCGTGGCATTAAACCCGGCGGCGGCCCGGGACAGGAGAAAAATGATGGTATCGGC
>JBJKPT010000722.1:0-1905 GCA_046706045.1 Desulfobacterales bacterium | reverse complement strand
GCCGTCCAGGGAGGCCTGCAGGTGGGCCATGAGATCGTCCATGGTCGTTTGCATGATCTGAAACAGCAGGTCTTCCTTGCTGGGATAGTGGTAGTAGATGCTGGCCTTCTGGATGCCGCAACCCTTGGCGATCTCGCTGATGCTGGTGGCATAGTATCCCTTCTCGTGGAAGAGCTCGACCGCCACGGCGCGGATCGTGTCTTTCATGTTCGGCATGGGCCTGGCGCTCCCGTCGGTCGGCCGGGTGGGGCCGACGGCTGCCCGCGGTTTGCGTCGGCCGCCTTCCCAGGGGTCCGCGGCTGCCCGAGGGAAAAGTGCCGGAGGCGGGTTTCGGGTCACCTGGAGGAGGACCTGAAACAGGGTCGAGCGCCGCCGCCGGCCAACCGACCGACCGGTAGGTCACTACCCCATGATTGCCACGGCCCCCTCGGGTTGTCAACCCGGATCTCACCAACGTTAAATCTTTGACAAAGCCCCGCGCTGCTGGTAGGAGATATGGGTTCAAAATCCGCACGGTCTCTGAAAAGGAAAGGATCGGCCGAAATCGTTTCACAACCGGTAACCATCATCAACGATCTGGGCATACACGCCCGGCCGGCGGCAAAGATCGCCGAAATTGCATCCAGCGCCATCGCGGAGATTCTGATCATCCACGACGATGCATCCGCCGATGCCACCAGCGTGCTCGATATCCTCATGCTGGCCTGCCCCAAAGGCTCCCAGATCCGGTTCCGCATTTCGGACCCTGCGGACACCGATATCCTGAAACGCCTCGTGGCCTTGATTGAAAGCGGGTTCGGAGAATGACACCCATGGACAACGACACCGAAAGCAGAGAGATACGGCTCAAGGGCATCAGCGCCTCGCCGGGCATCTGCATCGGTAAAGCCTACCTGGTCGGCACCGAAGGCGTGGACCTCGTCAACGCCTATTACGTTGCCAAGGAAGACCTGCCCAACGAAAAGAAGCGATTCAAGGCGGCCGTCCAGAAGGCCAAGGACGAACTGGCGGCCATCATCAACGACACCCCGGAAGAATACCGCCAGCACAGCCGCATCCTGGAAACCCACATGGTGCTGCTCAAAGACAAGATGCTCTTCGACCGCACCCTGGACACCATCGAAGCGGAAGCGATCAACGCCGAGTGGGCCCTGAAAAAAGTGGTGTCCCGGATCAAGCGGGCGTTCAATGGCATGGAAAACGCCTACATTCGGGAACGCGCCAACGACATCGTGCAGCTTTCCGACCGCATCATGCGGAACCTCACCGGGGTCGAAGGGGTCAAAATCGGCGACATCCGGAAACGGGTGGTGCTCGTGGCCCCGGACCTTTCGCCGGCGGAAACAAGCCAGATCCAGCTCGATCGTGTGAACGGATTCGTCACGGACCGGGGCGGCAAGGCCTCGCACACCAGCATCATCGCCCGCGCCCTCGAGATTCCGGCGGTGCAGGGGCTCAAAAACGTCACGAGCCATGTCCAGAACGATGACCTGATCATCGTGGACGGCACCGCCGGGCTGGTGATCATCGACCCCTCCGAGCAGACCCTGCTCGAGTTCGAGGAGCGAAAACTCCGCTACGATGCCCAAAAAGCCTCCATGAACCGGGCCAGCCACGACCGGGCCGTGACCCGCGACGGCGAAATGATCCACGTCATGGGCAACATCGAGCTGCCCGAGGAGGTGGTGGCGGTGCACGGTTACGGCGGCGACGGGATCGGGCTCTACCCGACCGAATTCCAGTACCTGAGCCAGGAGACCTTTCCCACCGAAGAGGCGCTACTCGAACGCTACAAGGATGTGGTCGAGGTCATGGGTCCCCGGCCCGTGACCATCCGCACCCTGGACATCAACGGCGACAAGGCCCTGGCCAAAAATCACGAACTGCCCGAGGAAATTCCGGCCC
>JBJKPT010000721.1:0-4632 GCA_046706045.1 Desulfobacterales bacterium | reverse complement strand
CAATGCGCGAGGCCCTCGCCGTCGGGCAACCGGCTTCTGGCCAGTTTGACGGCGTCCTCGACACTGGCATCGATCTGGTCCTGAACCCCGCCATCACGCGTCCAACCGCCAGCCATACGGTACCCCTCGCAACAAACGATGCCATTTACGGAATTGCCGACACCCGAATCACGGGGAAATTGGAAAATGATCCTGTTGAACGGCGCGACAGGTGAATAGGACACCGTCACATGGATCCTTCGCTGCAATTGCCACTTCCTCGGCTCCGGTAGATGTCCATCCGGAGGCATCCAGCCGGATGATTCACCATAACGCAGGGGCCAATCGGCGTCAAACACGGTCACGGAAAGCTCGGGGAAAGGAACGGATAATCGGTCGTAAAACCGTTGACAGTCTCCGAGGATGGGGGTTCAATAAAAATCGTTGAATAAATGTCCATTGAAGGCCCTTATGGTTCGCACGTCCAGGCAGACTCCAGCCCCTTTTGACCATAAGGACGGACGGGTTGATTGGGTCGGTGGCCGGCGGCTGCGCCGGAGCGAACCGAACCTCCGGAAACGAGCGATACGGCAATGGGTGCTTTTTCGTTTCGTGGAAGACCAGCGAACCGCGGAAGCGGCGAAATCGATGCCGAAGGAAAAGGAATCTATGGGTACCCGCCGGTCAATGCCCATCGGAAAAGCGGTGCTCGGGCTAGTGTTGCTGGTCGGTCTATCGCTATCCTTCCGCATTCCGTCCGCCGCGGGTGCCCGACCGGTTCCTTTCCCGGTCAAAACAATTACCGTGGTGAGCGACGACAGCTATCCGCCCTATCTCTTCCGGAGTGAAACAGGGCATCTTCAAGGGATTCTGAAGGATGAATGGCAGCTGTGGGGAAAAAAGACCGGCATTAACGTTCATCTCGTCGGGATGAACTGGGCAAGTGCCCAGAAATTCATGGCCGAGGGGAAGGCCGATGTCATCGACACCCTCTTTTACACGAAAGCGCGAGCAAAATTATACGATTTTTCTCCTCCTTATGCCACCATCGAGGTCCCTATTTTTTTTGACAAAAGGATCGAGTCGATTACCGATATCAACGCCCTCCATGGTTTTGTCGTGGGCGTCAAGGCCGGGGACGCCTGCATCGATGTGCTGAAAAAAAAAGGCATCACCTCGCTCAGGGAATACCCGGATTACGAAAGCATCGTCAAGGCCGCTGCCGCCCACCGGCTCATGGTCTTTTGCATCGATAAGCCGCCGGGTCTTTACTATCTTTACAAATTCGGCCTCGAAAGCAAATTCCGGTATTCGATCCCCCTGTACACCGGGAAATTCCACCGGGCCGTTCGGAAAGGGCGGGAAGAACTTTTAAAGACCGTTGACCGGGGCTTTTCGGAAATCACGCCGGAAACCTACAAAAAGATCCGGCAAAAATGGATGGGCACCGCCATTCCGTTCAATCCCAGGTACCTTTTCTATATTTTCTTTATCATCGCGGTATCGATCACTTTGGGGGGGCTTCTGCTGCTGTGGAATTATCTGCTCCGCCGGAAGGTGGCCCGGAAGACCACGCAACTGAACCAGACGCTCGATGCGTTGCAGGCAAGCGAAAAAAAATACCGGGAGCTTGTGGAAAATGTCAACAGCATCATCCTGAGGGTGGACCCATCGGCCCGTATCACCTT
This sequence comes from Desulfobacterales bacterium, assembly GCA_046706045.1. Lineage (GTDB taxonomy): Bacteria > Desulfobacterota > Desulfobacteria > Desulfobacterales > JBDRRP01 > JBJKPT01. Next base: position 2,965 of record JBJKPT010000721.1, on the reverse strand, counting down.
CATCAACGAATATGCCCGCGCGTTTTTTGGATACGGCGACGAGATACTGGGAAAGAGCGTCGTCGGCACCATTGTCCCCGAGGCGGAGTCCACCGGAAGGGATCTGAAAGACATGGTCGGGGACATATTCCGGCATCCCGAAGGTTACCTCCACATCGTCAACGAGAACATGCGCCGCAACGGCGAGCGGGTCTGGATCGCCTGGAACAACAAGCCCGTCTACGACGCGGACAACCGATTCGTCGAGATGCTCTCCATCGGAAATGACATCACCGAGCAGCGACGCGCAGCGGCGGAGCGCGAACGGCTGGCCTCGGCCATCGCCCAGGTGGACGAGTCGGTGATCATCACCGACGGCGATGGCCATATCGAATACGTCAACCCGGCATTCGAGGGGCTTACCGGCTATTCGCGCGAAGAGGTCGTTGGCAGCATCCCCCGTATTCTCAAAAGCGGCGTGTACACTCCGGGTTTCCATGGCGACTTGTGGGCAACCATTGGCAGCGGCAAAACGTGGAAGGGCCGTTTCGTCGACCGGAAGAAGAACGATAGCCAGGTTACCGTGGACGCCACGATTTCACCCATGCGCAACACCGCCGGTGCCATCGTCAACTACATCGCCGTCCAGCGCGACATCACCGACTCCCTGAATTTGGAAGCCCAACTTCTACAGTCCCGGAAAATGGAGGCCGTGGGGCGTCTGGCCGGCGGGGTGGCCCACGATTTCAACAACATGCTGGGCATCATCCTTGGCTACAGCGAGTTGGCCCTTGCAAGCCTCGACCCCGCGGATCCGATCTATCCGAACCTGAAAGCCATTTACGACACCACCATCCGTTCGGCGAATCTGACCCGCCAGCTCCTGACATTTTCCCGGAAACAGATCATCGCCCCGCGCACGATCCACTTGAACGAAGAAGTGAAAAGCATCGAAGGATTGCTTCGGCGGACCATCGGCGAAGACATCGACCTCGTGTTCAACCTTTCCGCGGACCTGTGGATCGTTCGTCTGGACCCGTCCCAGATCGACCAGGTGGTGGTCAATCTTGCGGTCAATGCCCGCGATGCCATGCCAAACGGCGGAGAGCTCGCCATCGCGACGGACAACATTCGCCTCGACGAAGCCTTCTGCCAGGGTCATCTCGGATTTGTACCGGGCGAATATGTCCAACTTACCGTGAGCGACAACGGGTGCGGCATGGACAAAGAAACGCTGTCAAATGTATTTGAACCCTTTTTTACCACCAAAGGGGAAGGAAAGGGCACGGGGATCGGCCTGGCCACGGTCTACGGCATCGCCAGGCAGAACAAGGGGAATATCCTCATCGACAGCGAACCCGGGCACGGTACCATGATCCGGATGTACTTTCCCCGCCACCTGGCCGCAAAAGAGGTTCAGCCCGCGGAGGCCCGAAGCCCGGGCCCGACCGGAGGAAACGAAACGATTGCGCTGGTGGAAGATCAGGACATGGTCCGCGAGATGGCCCAGAGCATGCTCGAACGGTTGGGGTACAAGGTGTTGGCGGCAGCCGATCCAGGAGAGGCCATCCGCCTTTTCGAAACGCGCCAGGAGAAAATCCACCTGATGGTCACGGATGTCGTCATGCCGTCGATGAACGGCAAGGAATTGTCGGAGAGAATCCGGGCGCTGCGGCCGGGCATCAAAATTCTTTTCATGTCCGGCTATACCGCCGACGCCATCGCCCATCACGGCGTGTTGGAGGAAGGCGTGCGATTTATCCAGAAACCGTTTTCCTTCGAGGAGCTCTCCATCCAGGTGCGCCGAGCGCTGGAAAAAGACTAAAACTTATTCAAGGCGCCTTGAACTGCTCTCTGAGCTTGTACTTGAGTACTTTTCCCGAAACGTTCATGGGCAGGGCCTCCAGGACCCGAAGAAGCCGCGGGATCTTGTAATCGGCGATCCGGGTTTTCAGAAACGCCCGCAGCGCTTCCAGGGTCATGGATTTTTCGGGATGCAGGACGACCAGGGCCATCACGGTTTCACCCCAGTCCAGGTGGGGGACGCCGATGATCACCGCCTGGGCGATGTCCGGATGTTCGTAGATCGCGTCTTCGACTTCCTTGCTGTAGACGTTTTCCCCGCCGGTGATGACCATGTCTTTCTTGCGGGCGACCAGGGTGATATAGCCTTCTGCATCCAGGACACCGAGATCCCCGGAGTAGACCCATCCGTCCTTGATGGTTTCCCGGGTGGCTTCCGGCTTTTTGTAGTACTCTTTCATGGTCGTCTCGCCCCTGATGGCGAGTTCTCCCACCACCCCCGGCGTGACGATGGTATTGCCATCCAGATCCACGAGCCGGGATTCCATGTTGACGATGTACCGGCCGCCGGCCCCGGCCTTGCGGATCTGATCCTCGGGAAGCAGGGCGATGCCGCCGGGGCCTGCCTCGGTGAATCCGCAGAGACAGAAAAATCGGTCGCTCTTGAATTTGGTGACCATCTGGCGCACCGATTCGGCCGCCATGGGCGCGGCCCCGTATCCGTAATAGCGGACGGAGGAAAGATCGTATCGGTCGAAATCCGGAACGCCCATCATGAAGTGGTACATCACGGGGGCGCCGAAGAAGAGGGAGATCTTTTCTTTTTCGATCAGACCCAGGATTTTGTTCGGGACAAAATCTTTGACGACCACATGGGTCGCGCCCACATAGGTGCCGGGGTTCAGGTAGAGGTTGAGTTCCGCCGAGTGAAAGAGCGGCGCCGCATGAAGGAGCCGGTCTCTCGGATTGGTGCCCACCAGGGTCGCCAAGGTGGCGACCACCGCCATCTGGTTGTGGTGGGCAAACAGCGCACCCTTGGGGCGTCCGGTGGTCCCGGAGGTGTAAAGGATTTCGCTGTCGTCATATTCCTCGATGGACACGCCCGGCTCCGCCGACCTTCCGGAGGCGAGGACGTCGGCAAGGGGATCGAAGCCTTCAAACCGTCCCGCCCCGGCCGAGAGGA
>JBJKPT010000720.1:0-2228 GCA_046706045.1 Desulfobacterales bacterium | reverse complement strand
GAAGTGGGGATCACCATTGATTTCCAGCCTGGAAAAAATTGCACCAATGTTATTCAGGCAAGCGGCACCGTCATAAGAACCGAAGAAAGGGGAGTGGCGGTCAAGTTTACCGCTATTGACGTCGTCGCTCTGGGGGAGTGCATCATGGCGAGGCTGAATTCAACGGACTAGCCCCTTTATCTGCTCTCTCTTCAATTCTCCGTACCGCTGGGACTCCGCGAGCGGTAATCCTTTTTATTCCACGTTAAGGCAAATGAAATTCACCGGCCAGGGGCGCGGGCATCGCTTTGCGCATTGAGGGCACGACCGTTGTGCCCGCCACGCGGACCGGGCCCGGGTCCCGTCGCCAATCCAGGTTTGAACGCCGGACCTTTCCGGGGGAACCGGCATAACCGTAGCGGAAAAGCACCTATGGAAAGCGCTATACAGTAGCTAAATCGCTACCATGAATCGCGTCGATTCCAATGTCGCCCTTGGCATATGTCCTGTCCTGCCAAGGGGTTATCGGCCGCCGGAAGGGATAATCGATGGTTGGCATCGTCTTTGCTCTGCTTCGCAGTGCTGTCGATGGTCGGGGCTCGAATCATGAAAACCGCATTTGCATACTGGGATGAACGCATCGCGCCGGTATTCGACACCGCGCGGCAGATCCACGTGGTCGAAGCCGAATCCGGTGAGAGCGCCCGCGAGACGACGGAAGCGCTGCCCGAAGAGCTGCCCGTCCAGAAGGCGCTACGGCTGGTCGCGCTGGAGATCGACACCCTGGTTTGCGGTGCGATCTCCAGCCCCTTGCGCGAATGGATCGCCGCCTATGGAATCCGGGTGATTCCGTTCGTGGCCGGCAATCTGCACGAGGTCATCCGGGCCTGGCGCAACGGCGAACTGGATCGCGACGTCTTTGCCATGCCGGGCTGTTTCGGAAAACGACGCCGCCGGGGAATCACCGACACGGAAAAGGAGGGATACGAAATGAACGGAAAAGGACGCGGTGGCGCGGGAAAAGGCGGAGGACAAGGCCAGTGCCGTGGCGGACAGGGCCGGAATCGCACGGCCGGTCCCCGTGCCGCGGGCGCGGTCGACACCTGCCGGTGTCCGAGCTGCGGGCATCTTGAACCGCATGAGCGCGGTGTGCCCTGCATGCAGAAAAACTGCCCGAAGTGCGGGACCGCGATGACAAGACAGTAATCCTGAAAAATCAAGGAGGGTGCGACAATGCCAAGAGGTGACGGAAGAGGCCCCGCGGGGATGGGAACCATGACCGGCCGGGCGGCCGGGTTCTGCGCGGGCTTTGGTATGCCCGGATATTCGAATCCCGCTCTTGGGCGCGGTTTTGCGATGGGTTCCGGAAGAGAGCGCGGCGGCCGGCAACGGCAATTTTGCAGGGGCGGCCGCGGAGGACGGGGATGGCGGGACATGTTCTACGCCACGGGTCGTCCGGGCTGGCTGCGGTTTGGCGGCGATGCCGCACCGGGGCCGGCATTTGACCCGGAACTGGAGAAGCTGGCGCTGAAGAATCAGGCCGAGATCTTGCAGAGGGAACTGGATTTCGTCAAGAAGCGCCTCGGCGATATCGAAACCGGCCCCGCAGGGGAATAGATGCCGTTGGCCCGGGCGACACCGGACGCTTCGAAAGCGGCCGGGCAAAGGCCGAACCGGTCGACCGATTGCCGGGCCTTCACGCAACCGCAGGGGACCTTCCCCGCAGGGGCGCATCATGACGGCAAACGGCCTTCAATACGCGTACGGGCCCGTGCCTTCGAGACGTCTTGGAAAGAGCCTGGGAATCAATAACATTCCAGCCAAGGTGTGCTCCTATGCCTGTGTCTATTGCCAGGCGGGGCGCACCTCGCGGCTGCTGAACGATCGTCGTTTTTTCTACCCGCCCGATGATCTTTTCCGGGAGGTGCGAAGCCGATTGATCAACGCGAGGGCGATGTCGGAACCCGTCGACTACCTGAGCTTCGTGCCGGATGGCGAACCCACCCTGGACGAGAATCTGGGAATGGAAATCGGGCTGTTGAGAACGTTGGCGGTCCGGATCGGGGTGATCACCAACGGCTCGCTGTTGGGGCGCGACGATGTGCGGGAAGAACTTGCCAAGGCCGATTGGGTGTCGCTGAAAATCGATTCGGTTCAGAAACGCGTCTGGCGGCGCATCAATCGACCCCACAAGGCGATACGGCTCTCGCGGGTTCTTGATGGAATGCTTGCTTTTGCAAAGACCTTCA
>JBJKPT010000719.1:0-3000 GCA_046706045.1 Desulfobacterales bacterium | reverse complement strand
AGGTGTTCAAGGGCTGGGACAAAGCCCTGGCCAATGAAAACTTTCCCCGGCATACCGGCGGGGCCGTCGTTCTTGACGGCATTGGGTACATGGACCGCTACATGGAAGAGAAACCGGAAGAATTTTTAGAGTACTCCGACTGGATGGGCATTCCCATCATTCCCTACACCGTCACCCTGGACCGGTTTCAATCGCTTCTTGCCGAGGCAGCCGGAAAACTTCACTAGTGTCCATCCCCAAATGGCCCTTTTACGCGATTTCTGCGTTGGCCGATTGATTTGAATCCTCGAAATAGCCCAAGCTATTCCTCCGGTTCAAATCATCCGTCCGCCTTGAACTCACGCAAAATTGCCGATCTTGGGATGGCCACTCACTGTCCATCCCCAAATGGCCCTTTTACGAGGAGTCCGGCAATGAAAAGACAAGATGTCCTGATTATCGGAGGCGGCCCTGCGGGGCGAACCGTCGTCCATACCCTTCGCGCCGCAAGGAAAGACATCTCCATAACGATGATCAAAGACGAACCGGTCAATGTCAACCGTTGCGCCGTGCCGTACGGCATCAACGGCAAAAGACCCATTGAGAAGTATCGGATCCCCAACCGCCTGGTCACCGATTTCGATGCGAACCTGGTCGTTGACCGGGTCGAGGCAATTGATCCGGATTCGAAGGAAGTCCGCACCCGGGGCGGCCGTGCGTTTCAATATCGGCACCTGGTGCTGGCCACGGGTTCCCGCCCGGTGCTGCCTCCCATTCCGGGTATCGATGCAGACGGCATTACGCCCGTGCGCTCCCTGGCGGATCTGACCCGGCTTCGGCAACTGGCCGGCGAAGGCAAGCGCGCGGTGGTTGTGGGCGGCGGGTATATCGGCATCGAAGTGGCTGCCGTGCTCAAGAAAATGGGAATGTTTGTCACGGTGGTTGAAATGCTGCCCGCCATCCTCATGGCGACCACGGAGCCGGAGTTCATTGCCGTGGTGGAAGACAAACTCAACTCGGTGGGCATTCGTCTGGTCACGGAACAGATGGTGGCGGCGTTCGACCCTGTCGCCGGCCTCGGTACCCGGGTCGGCCTGGGGAATGGAGACTTTCTGGATGCGGACCTCGTCGTGCTTTCCATGGGTGTGCGGCCCAATACGGAAACGGCCGGGCAGGCCGGTCTGGAAACAAGCCGGCTGGGGATCCGGGTCGACAACCACATGCGCACCAGCGCAAAGGACATTTATGCCTGCGGCGATTGCGTGGAAAAAATCGCCTTTGTCAACGGCAAGCCCGTCCGCGGAGAGTTTGGAACCAATGCCGTTTTCATGGGCAGGGTCGTGGCGCAGAACATCCTGGGCCGTTCCGTGGCCTTTCCCGGGGTGATCAATGCCAACGCCACCACGGTGTACGACTTGAGCCTGGGCTCGGCAGGCTTTACCGAAGCCATGGCCGGGGAGGCGGGGATCGATGCGGTCATTGGTTTTTCCCGTGTCATGGACAAATACGCCATGATGGACGATGTGCTGGAGATCCGCACGAAGCTCGTTTTTGACCGTCGGGACATGAAACTGATCGGTGGCAGCGTGCTGCGCAAAGGCGTCGGCGCGGCCCAGAACGCCGATTTCATCTCTTTTGCCATACAGATGGGGGCCACCGCGGACGATCTGCTGAACTACCAGTACACGACACACCCCGAACTGGCGGCGAAACCATCGGATAACACGTATGTGTTTGCAGCCCGGGACGTGAGGAGCAAAATGTAACGGTATCCATGGATTCCAAAGGGAAGATGACCAAGGCCCTCCGGGATGCGGCCCGCATCGAGGCCGGCGACGGGGGCTATCGTTTCCGATAGTCCCGCTGACCGCGCTGCAGCGGGACCTCCCACTTTTTCATGTACTTCCATATGGCGGTGCGGCTCAAGCCCACCCGGCGGCCCGCTTCGGCCTTGTTCCACTCGCACGCTTCCAGCAAGTCGATCAGCTCCGGTCGCGATAATTTTTTCCGCCGGATGCGCTGCGGTGAAAATTCCGGAGACATTGCCGCGCAAAACGTCGCCGGGTCCGGCTGGCGGATTTCAAGGGGCAGGTCGGAGGTGCCGATCTGTTTGCGGTTGCAGAGCACGAAAGCGTGCTCAACGGCGTTTTCCAGTTCGCGGACGTTCACGGGCCAGGCATAATCCATGAACGCCCGCAGGGCGGAGGACGACAGGCCGCTGATCTGCTTTCCGGTTTTTGCATTCATCCGGGAGATGAAATGCTCGGCCAGCAGGGGGATGTCTTCCCGGCGCTCTTTCAGGGTCGGCAGGTTTATGGGGAAGACTTTGAGACGGTAGTAGAGATCTTCGCGAAAGCGGCCCTCGCGCACCCCGGCATACAGATCCTGGTGGGTGGCCGTTATGACGCGGATGTCGATCTTATGCCTTTTGGACTCCCCCACGCGCTCGATTTCCCTTTCCTGCAGAACCCGCAGCAGCTTGACCTGGATAAAGGGGCTTACTTCTCCGATTTCATCAAGAAAAATGGTGCCGCCCGAGGCCTCTTCAAAGCGCCCGACGCGATCCCGATTGGCTCCCGTGAACGCGCCCCGGACATGGCCGAACAATTCGCTCTCCAGCAAGGTCTCGGCCAGGGCGCTGCAGTTCACCGAGACCAGGGGTTTGTCCCGGCGCTCGCCGTTATAATGGATGGCGCCGGCAACGAGTTCCTTTCCCGTACCGCTTTCTCCCTGAATGAGAATGGTGGACTCGCTGGCCGCCGCCGCGGATATGGCGGCATAGACCCGCTGCATCGCCCGGCTTTTGCCGATGATATTGTCCATGCGGTGCAGTTCGCCAAGCCTCAGACAGGCCTCTTCGGCCCGCTTGCGGGCGAGGTTGAGCTCGGTCAGGTCGGTTATCGTCTCGACCACGCCGATGATGTGGTCCTTATCATCCCGGACGACGCCGGCATTCTTGATGACCTGGACATCATGGCCGTCCTTGTGGCGAAGCTGGCACTCCTTGGCCTCCGAATACCC
>JBJKPT010000718.1:0-8101 GCA_046706045.1 Desulfobacterales bacterium | reverse complement strand
TGGAGGCCCCCCGTTGATTGGCGGCGTCCAGCAGTTCCGCGGCAAGCTTTGCGGCCATCCCTTTTTCCGGACGGCTCGCCGCATAGCTTTTGATCCAACGAAACGCCAGGGCCGTGCGCCGCGAGGGCCGGATGTCGGTCGGCACCTGATAGGTGGAGCCACCCACCCGGCGGGATTTGACCTCGATGGTCGGGCGAACATTGTCGATGGCCTGCTCGAACAGTTTGATCGGATCCTGCTTGGCTTTATCTTCGATGATTCCGAAGGCTCCGTAAACGATCCGTTCGGCGGTGCTCTTTTTGCCTTCCAACATGATGCAGCGGATGAATTTGGCCACGAGCTTGTTGCCATATTTTGCATCCGGCACTACGGGCCGCTTTGGAACTTCTCTTCTTCTGGGCATAGGTCATACATCCATTCGTCGGAAACGAGAAACTAGGTTGCCGGTATTCCCGGTGCCGGTCAAAAACGCCGTTCTTATTTCGGCCGTTTGGCACCGTACTTGGACCGCCCCTGACGACGGTCTTCGACCCCCAGCGTATCGAGGGTACCGCGCACGATGTGGTAGCGCACACCGTGAAGGTCTTTCACGCGCCCGCCGCGAACCAGCACCACGCTGTGTTCCTGGAGGTTGTGCCCGATCCCGGGGATGTAGGCGGTCACCTCAACCCCCGTCGTTAGACGCACACGGGCGACTTTTCGCAACGCCGAATTCGGTTTCTTGGGGGTCGATGTGTATACGCGCGTGCATACACCCCGTTTCTGGGGCGCTCCCTTCAATGCCGGGGTGCTGCTCTTTTTCTTGATCCGCGTCCGCCCTTGCCTGACAAGCTGGTTGATGGTCGGCATAGTTACCCCTTACAATTCCTTCCATTCAATTCCGCGCAATTTGCCGGTGAGAAAAAAGCCGATTGGTACCTCGCAAACAGGGGAATGTCAAGTGATTTTATGGTTCCGCCGGCGGACCGGCGGAATCGGATCTCAAACCTGTTCCACCTCGACATTTCGGTATTCCCGCACCCCCGTGCCGGCCGGAATCAAACGGCCCATGATCACGTTTTCCTTCAACCCCGACAGGTAGTCTTCCTTGGCGGCGATGGCCGCGTCGGTCAACACCTTGGTGGTTTCCTGAAACGATGCGGCGGAAATAAAACTGTCCGTGCTCAGGGATGCTTTGGTGATACCGAGAATCAACGGCTCGGCCACGGCCGCTTTGCCGCCTTTTTCAACGATGGCGCGGTTGATCTCTTCAAAACGGCCCTTATCGACCTGCTCCTCGGGAACGAAATCGGTATCGCCCGTTTCGATGACCTTCACCCGCCGCATCATCTGACGCACGATCACTTCGATGTGCTTGTCGTTGATGCGGACGCCCTGGAGCCGGTAGACTTCCTGAACCTCGTCGACAAGATACCGGGCCAGGGCGATTTCCCCCTTGATGTTGAGAATGTCCTGCGGAACGGCCGCCCCGCCGATAAGGGGTTCGCCCGCGCGCACGTAATCGCCTTCGTAGACGTTGATGTGCTTTCCGCGGGGGATGAGGTACTCCTTGGTCTCCCCGACGCCATCGACCGGCTTGATGGTCACCTTCTGGCGGCCTTTTTTCGAAGCCTTGGCAATGGAGACGTATCCATCGATCTCGCTCAACACCGCCACGTCCTTGGGCTTTCGCACCTCGAAAAGTTCGGCGACCCGGGGAAGACCACCGGTAATGTCCTTGGTCTTGGTGGTGGCCCGCGGCAGTTTGGCAAGGATGTCGCCGGCCCGGACCGTGTCGCCTTCTTCAACCATCAGAATCGCGTCGATCGGCAAGGTGTAGCGGGCAAGCCCCTTGCCGTGGGAGATCTTCGCGGTTTTCCCCTCCTCGTCCTTGATCGAGATCCTGGGCCGCTCTTCACCGCTTTTGGATTCGCTCACGGTCCGGCTCGATTTGCCGGTCACCGGGTCGACCTTTTCCTGGAGGGTCTTGCCGGGAACGATGTCCCCGAATTTGACCGTACCGGCCACTTCCGTCAAAATCGGCGTGGAAAAGGGGTCCCAGGTCGCCAGCAAATCGCCGGCGGCGACCCGCTGGCCGTCGCTGATCATGATCTGGGCACCGTAGATGACCGGGTGGCGTTCCCGCTCGCGACCGGTTTCGCCGATAATGGCGAACTCCCCGCCGCGCCGGTTCATGACCACCGTCTGGCCCTCGGCGTTGGTCACCACGTTGAGGTCGACGAACTTGATGGTCCCCTCGGTGCGGGCTTTGATGTCGGCCTGCTCGACCCGCCGGCTCGCCGTACCGCCGATATGAAAGGTCCGCATGGTCAGCTGGGTGCCCGGCTCGCCGATGGACTGGGCCGCGAGAATACCGACCGCCTGACCGATCTCCACCGTTTCGCCGTGGGCCAGATCCCGGCCGTAGCACTTCGCGCACACCCCGATCTTGGATCGGCAGGTCAGCACGGAGCGGATCCGCACACTGGTGATGCCGGCCTCCTCGATCGTGCGGACATGGTTTTCATCCAGTTCCTCGCCGACGGGCACCAGCACTTCGTCGGTAAACGGGTCGAGGATGTCTTCCAGGCAAACCCGGCCGAGAATGCGCTCTCCGAGGCGCTGGATAACCTCGCCGCCTTCCATGAGGGATTCCACCTCAAGGCCTTGATCCGTACCGCAGTCGATTTCGGAAATGCAGCAGTCCTGTGCCACATCGGCCAAACGGCGGGTCAGATAGCCGGAGTTGGCGGTCTTTAAGGCCGTGTCGGCAAGCCCCTTTCGTGCCCCGTGGGTGGAGATGAAGTATTGAAGCACCGACAAGCCTTCCCGGAAATTGGCCTGGATGGGGGCTTCGATAATCTCGCCCGAGGGCTTTGCCATCAATCCGCGCATTCCGGCGAGCTGACGCATCTGGTCTTTGCTGCCCCGGGCCCCGGAATCGGCCATCATATAAATGGAATTCATGCTTTCGGTGATGATCTGCTCGCCCTTCTCGTCGAGAATCGGCTTCCCGTCGCGATCCACGGCCGGCTCGTACTTCATCACTTCCATCATCTCGTTGGCGACGTCGTCGGTCGCCTTGGCCCAAATATCGACGACCTTGTTGTACTTTTCGCCGGGGGTGATGAGCCCTTCGGTATACTGTTTTTCAATCTCCAAAACCCGGGTCTCGGCCTGCCTGAGGATGTCCCACTTGGCATCCGGAATGATCATGGCGTCGATGGAAATCGACAATCCGCCTTCGGTGGAATACTGATACCCGATGTCCTTGATCCGGTCGGAGAGAATGACGGTCGCCTTGGGCCCGAGATTCCGGTAGGCGTAATCGATGAGGTTGCCAAGCCGCTTTTTCTCCATGACGTGATTGATGGCGTCGAAGGGAATCTCCGGACGACGGGAAATCAACTGAAAGATGCAGTAGTGGGTACCGTCGTGGATAATGTCGCTGTACTCTCCGGGATCGAGGGCGAATACGGCATCGGCATCGGCGGGTTCCGGGCAAAACATCCGCTGGAATTCATCCTTGCGGAACATGCCGAGGAGCCCCCCGTCCGCCTTGGTTTCACCGATGGAAAACTCGCCGACCGCGTCGACGAAATCGGCCCCCTTCTTCAGCGCTTCCCGGGCGGCGACGGCATCGACTTCCGCGGCGGTGACAATCCAGCGCAACTGCACCAGGTTGTCCTGGGGGATCACTTCCCACAGCAGAATCCGGCCGACCGTGGTTTCGTAACGCTTTCCGCCAAGGCGGACGGTGATCTTGGCGTGCAGGTCCACCTGGCCGGCGTCGTAAGCGACACGGACTTCCTCGGGACTGGCAAAGGTCATCCCCTCTCCCCGGCGGCCGATCACGGCCCGGGTCATGTAGTAGCAGCCGAGCACGATGTCCTGGCTCGGGACGATGATCGGGCTGCCGTTTGCCGGCGACAGAATGTTGTTCGAGGAAAGCATCAATACCCGTGCTTCGATCTGCGCTTCAACCGAGAGCGGAACGTGCACGGCCATCTGGTCGCCGTCGAAGTCGGCGTTGAAGGCGGTGCACACCAGGGGGTGGAGCTGGATGGCCTTTCCTTCGATAAGGATCGGCTCGAAGGCCTGAATGCCGAGCCGATGAAGGGTCGGTGCGCGGTTTAACATCACCGGGTATTCCTTGACGACCTCGTCCAGGGTATCCCAGACTTCCGGTGTCTCACGCTCGACTGTCTTCTTAGCGCTTTTCACCGTCGAGACCATGCCCTTTTCTTCCAACCGGTAGTAGACAAATGGTTTGAAGAGCTCGAGGGCCATCTTCTTGGGCAGGCCGCACTGGTGCAACCGCAGGTTCGGACCGACGGTGATGACGGTACGCCCCGAATAATCGACGCGCTTTCCGAGAAGGTTTTGACGAAACCGGCCCTGTTTCCCCTTGAGGGTGTCGCTCAATGACTTCAGCGGCCGTTTGTTCGTGCCGGTGATCACGCGACCGTGACGACCGTTATCAAAGAGAACGTCCACCGATTCCTGCAACATCCGTTTCTCGTTTCGAACGATGATGTCCGGGGCATTGAGGTCGATCAACCGCTTGAGCCGGTTGTTTCGGTTGATGACCCGCCGGTAGAGGTCGTTCAGGTCCGAGGTCGCAAACCGGCCGCCCTCCAGAGGCACCAGCGGCCTCAAGTCCGGAGGCAGCACCGGAATGACGTCCATGATCATCCACGACGGATCGACCCCGGAGCGGCGGAACGCATCGACGATTTTCAGCCGCTTGGACAACTTCTGCCGTTTGGCAATGGAGTTGGTGGCGCGAATATCTTCACGCAGCTTGGTGTATTCGGTGTCGAGATTGATGCTCTCAAGCATCGTCTTGACCGCCTCGGCGCCGATGCCGGCTTCGAATTTTCCGGCATAGAGTTCCAAGGCCTCGCGGTACTTGTCTTCGGAGAGGAGCTGCCCGCGGGTGAGCGGCGAATCCTTCGGATCGATGACGATATAGCTGTCGAAATAAAGAACCTTTTCGATGTTTTTCAGGGTCAAATCGAGAAGGTTGCCTATTTTGCTGGGCAAACTCTTCATGAACCAGATATGCGCGCAGGGAGTCGCCAGTTCGATGTGGGCCATGCGCTCGCGCCGGACTTTGGACTGAATGACTTCGACACCGCATTTTTCGCAGATGACACCACGGTGTTTCATTCGCTTATATTTGCCGCAGTTACACTCGTAGTCCTTTGTCGGGCCGAAGATCTTCGCGCAAAACAACCCGTCGCGTTCCGGCTTGAAGGTCCGGTAGTTGATCGTTTCGGGTTTTTTGATCTCCCCGTGAGACCATTTGAGAATCTGTTCCGGCGAAGCCAGGGCGACCTGGACCGCAGCGTAACGCCTCGGGTCAACGGGTTTGGCAAAAAAGTCGTAGAGTGTTTCCATCCTGCTATCCTGTCTGTCATCGGTTAAGGGGTATCGGGCGGACGGCTTCACGCCGCCGAGCACATCGTCGGGGCGACCGGTTCTATTCCTCGACCAGCGCCACGTCCAACCCCAGGGCCTGAAGCTCCTTGGTCAACACCTTGAACGACTCGGGCAACCCCGGCTCCAAGGTGTTCTGACCTTTGACGATCTTTTCGTACATCCGCGTTCGGCCGGCCATGTCGTCGGACTTGACCGTGAGAAATTCCTGCAAGGCATGGGCCGCGCCGTAGGCTTCCATGGCCCAGACCTCCATCTCCCCCAGCCGCTGACCGCCAAACTGGGCCTTGCCGCCCAGGGGCTGCTGGGTGACGAGGGAATACGGCCCGATGGAGCGGGCATGAATCTTATCGTCGACCAGGTGGTGCAGCTTCAGCATGTACATCGTCCCGATAGTGATTTTTTCCTTGAACGCCTCACCGGTCCGGCCGTCGTAGAGCGTTGTCTGGCCGGAAGACTCCACTTGGGCTTCGGTGAGCAACTCTTTGATCTCGCTTTCTTTCGCACCGTCGAAAACCGGGGTGGCCATGTGAACGCCGTTTCGGTAAAACCCGATAAACTTGGCAAGACGGGCGTCCTCCATGGCGTCGATGGCTTCCCGGTCTTCGGCATCGGTGAAAATCCGTTTCAGTTTATCCCGGAGCGCATCCTTGCGATTTTCTTCGAGCAGCCGGTTGAGCTGAGCGCCCAGGGCTCGCGCCGCCCGGCCCAGATGGATTTCCAGCACTTGGCCGACGTTCATGCGCGAGGGCACCCCCAGGGGGTTCAACACCATATCGACCGGAGTGCCGTCTTCAAAGTACGGCAAATCTTCCTGGGGAAGTATCCGCGAAACCACGCCCTTGTTGCCGTGGCGGCCGGCCATCTTGTCGCCCACGGACAATTTGCGCTTCATCGCCACATAGACCTTGACCATCTTGATGACCCCGGGCGGCAGGTCATCGCCCCGATCAAAGCGCGCCATCTGGTTTTCAAAATTCTTCTGGCATGCGTCGCATTGATCCTGATAACGGTCCAACAGCCGATGCAGGCGTTCGGTCAATTCCGCGTCCTTGATGGCGAGCTCGCGCAATTGCAGTGGCGGGATGTCATCGAGGGCTTCCAGGGTGATGGGCTTTCCCTTGGTCACATGAATTTTCTTGCCCTGCTTGATGGTGGCCATGGCCGTCTCGCCGTCGAGCAATTCGACGATCCGCTCCCGGGTGACCTCGGCAATAATCGCCAACTCATCGTCCCGGTCTTTTTGCATAACGGCGATCTCGGCCGCTTCGATCTGAAGGGTCCGCTCGTCCTTATCCGCGCCACGGCGGGAAAAGACCTTCGCGTCGATCACGATCCCTTGAACGCCGGGCGGCACGCGGAGCGAGGTGTCCTTCACGTCTCCGGCCTTTTCGCCAAAGATGGCCCGCAACAATTTTTCTTCAGGAGACAACTGCGTCTCGCCCTTCGGCGTGATCTTGCCGACCAGGATGTCACCGGGTGTCACTTCGGCGCCAAGCCGGATGATACCGCTTTCGTCCAAATTCTTTAAGGCTTCTTCGCCGACGTTCGGGATGTCCCGGGTGATGTCTTCCTTACCGAGCTTGGTATCCCTGGCCACCACTTCGAACTCCTCGATGTGCACCGAGGTGTAAATGCCGTCGCGATGGAGCCGTTCACCGACGAGAATCGAGTCTTCGAAGTTATACCCGCCCCAGGGCATGAAGGCCACCGTGACGTTTTTTCCCAACGCCAATTCTCCCTGCTCGGTGGCCGGCCCGTCGGCGATGATCTCGCCGGCGCGAACGGCCTGGCCTTTTTGAACGATCGGCCGGTGGTTGAAGCAGGTGTTCTGGTTGGATCGGACGAATTTCGAAAGGTTGTAGATCATTGCCGGTCTATCGGATTCGGTGGCATCGGAGTAGCGCAACACGATGCGCGATGCGTCCACGTCTTCGATGATCCCATCGCGCTCGGCGACGATGGTGACCCCCGAATCCTTGGCCACAACGCCTTCGATGCCGGTACCGACGAGGGGCGCCTCACTGGTGATCAGCGGCACCGCCTGGCGTTGCATGTTCGAGCCCATCAGGGCGCGGTTGGCGTCGTCGGCTTCCAAAAACGGGATCAGAGAGGCCGAAACGCTCACGAGCTGATTGGGGGAGACGTCCATCAGTTCGACGTTTTCCGCCTCGACCATGGTGAATTCACCGGCCACCCGGGAGGCCACCAGCGCATTGGTAAACCGCCCCGATTCGTCGAGGGGGGCGTTGGCCTGGGCGATGGCGAGGTCTTATTCCTCGAATCCACTCAAGAACCGGACCTTCTTGGAAACGACGCTGTCTTTGACGACGCTGTAAGGCGTTTCGATAAAACCGTATTCGTTGACCCGCGCGTAAGTGCTAAGGGATACGATCAACCCGATGTTCGGCCCTTCCGGTGTTTCGATGGGGCAGATCCGGCCGTAATGGGAGGGGTGGACGTCTCTCACCTCGAAACCGGCGCGTTCCCGGGTGAGCCCGCCGGGGCCGAGAGCGGAGAGCCGCCGTTTGTGAGTGGTTTCCGACAGCGGGTTGGTCTGATCCATGAACTGGGACAACTGGCTGCTGCCGAAAAATTCGTTGATGACGGCCGATACCGGTTTGGAATTGACGATGTCATGCAGCATCATAGTTTCCGTTTCCTGCAGGGACATGCGTTC
>JBJKPT010000717.1:0-5475 GCA_046706045.1 Desulfobacterales bacterium | reverse complement strand
TCGATGCGATCGATTCCACCGGAAATCGAATCATCATCCCCACGGAGCGCGCCTACCAGGATCTCGACCTCTTCCGGTTTGCTCCGGATCGTTCCCCCTGGGTGGAGATCGCCCCCGGGGATCCGGGACTGATCATCTACACCTCGGGCACCACGGGATCGCCCAAAGGCGTCGTTCTCACCCAGAAAAACCTCGCCCATGATGTGCGAAACATCGTTCGCGTCTGGGAGATCACGGATGCCGACGTCATTTGCCACGCCCTTCCGTTGTTTCACACCCATGGCCTCTGCTTTGAACTCCATACGGCCCTGGCGGTCGGTGCGCAGGTGATCCTCCTCGACCGGTTCGATCCGGAAACGGTGATCGGGGTATTGGGCGGGCGTCCGGGGGGTGCTGCGTGCACCATTTTCATGGCGATTCCCGCGATGTATGGGAAGATGATGGCGGCGATCGCGGAAAAGCCGCAGGATTTCGATCGCGTGCGGTTGTGGACCTCGGGCTCGGCACCGCTCTCCGTTCGTGATTTCGAGCGAATCCATGCGGTATTTGGAAAGTCTCCGGTGGAACGGGAGGGCATGACGGAGACGGGCATGAATTTCTCAAACCCGGTACGGGGAATCCGAAAACCAGGCGCCATCGGGCTCCCGCTTCCCGGCCTCAAGGTGCGGATCGTGAATCCCGAAACCCTGAAGGACGTCGCACCGGGGCAAATCGGCGAACTCTGGCTCAAGGGGCCCTCCATCACCCCGGGCTACTGGAGAAAGCCCGAAGCGACGGCCCGGGCTTTCCGGGGCCGATGGTTCCGGACCGGCGATCTGGGCAGGGTGGATGGGGACGGCTATTACCACCTCGGGGACCGCATCAAGCACATCATCATCTCGGGCGGCGAGAATATCTCCCCCAAGGAAGTGGAGACCGTCATCAACGGCTTGGAGGGCGTGGCGGATTCCTCGGTGGTGGGCATCCCCGATGAAACCTGGGGAGAAAAAGTCGTTGCGGCCGTCGTCGTTAAGCCCGGCGCCACGGTTTCCGCGAACGACGTTGGAGCCCACTGCAAAATCCATCTGCATCCTTGGAAATGCCCAAAGCAGATCGTGTTCGTCGATGCGCTCCCACGAAACAGAATGGGCAAGATTCTCAAAGAAGAGGTAAAAGGTTTGTTTGCCTCCGCCTGAGCCCAAATCCATCATCCGGCCGTCCCCATGCGGAAAACTTCCACCCGGATGAGAAAAAGGGGGCCTTTGCTCCCGGGTCCGGAAATAACCGGGGCGGCTCTGCAAGGCGGCCGCGCCGGGTCATGACGTCAGGATCCGGCGGGTCTCTTCCATGGAATCCCCCAGCCGGTAGGGGATGAAAAGAATCAGCCCGATCAGGCAGAAAAGCGCGCAGAGGATCCAGACCACCCGGACGCCCAACGGATTGTCGGCGGCATATCCGAACATCGAGAAGGTGGCGGTCAGGATCAGGGAACAACAGGCCCATCCCGTCTTGCGCGCGATACCGTAAATACCGAAATACACGGCCTCGGTCCTTATCCCGTGGCGGATCTCCCCGTAGTCGGTAAGATCCGCGATCAGCCCCAGGGAGGCCATGAACATCCCGCCCATGGGGACCGCCGCCAAGGGCAGGATGAGAACGGCCTGGGCAAAGGGGGAAAGAAAACCAAAGGTTCCGATCATGAAGCTTGCGGCAAACCCCAGGGCCATCAGAAGGATGATGATCCGCATGATCCGGCGTTTGGGATAGGTCTTGAGGAGAAAATACCAAAGGGGTGTGGAGGCCGCCATGAGCACGATGATTTCGCCTATGAGCAGAGAGGCCGATTCCGCGCTCTTTTTCAGGATCAGGGTGGTGACGTAGGGCACGTTCATGAGCATGAGCTGGTAGGTCATCTGCACCGCCATGATCATGGCGGAAAAGGAAAAAACCTGCCGGTCCGAGAACATCGCCTTCAGGGTGGCGGCAAAGCCCGGGCCCTCATCCGGGAGAATGCCCGGATTTTCCCGGATCCCGAAAAGGGTCAGCTCGCTTGCCGCAAAGGCGAAGGCCCCGAGGAAAAGCGCCATGAAAAGCGGTCCTCTGCCGTGCATGAGCGGTCCGGACAGGCCGCCGCCGGCGAGGGCGCCGAGAATTCCCGTCACGATGCCCACGGAAATGATTTTCATGCGGACCCCGTTGTCCGATGAAAGCTCCGGCAGGTTGGCCAGCCAGGGGATCAGAAGCCCCGTGTAGGCCCAATAGTAAAAGAACAGGACCGACCCGAGCCAGAGCGCGTTGGCCGTGCTCACCCCCTGGACCGGGGGCCGCCAGACCAGAACGAAGGTGAGAAACAGGATTGGGCTGGAAATGAAAATATAGGGTTTGCGCCGTCCCCATCTCGACCGGGTCCGGTCGCTCCAGAATCCCAACAGCGGATCGGTTACCGCGTCCAGAATCCTTCCCCCGAAAAGAATGGCCCCAAAAACAAAGAGGGTCACATAGGCCGTGTTTTTTGAACCCGCCGGCGGCGTGTAGAAATAGGGAAGCCATGAATAAAGCACGGTGTCGTAGAGATTGAAGGCGAAACCGGCCAGGTTGTACAAAAGAATCGTGCCAAAGGACAGGCTCGCCGCCCGCATGGCGGTGCCCAAGAGTCCCCCGGGGCCGGGAGGGGTTTCATCGGGTCGCATGGGGGATTCCTCTTTTTTTGGATCGAATGTAGGAACGCGCAAGGGTCCGCATCCGTTGCGGACCGAAACTTTCAAAATGGCCTCCGTGCACGACGGAAGCCGGGATGGCGGAGATGCGCTTCATGCTGGCGATATAGGCTTTGATATCCGAATGGTAGACATCATCGTGGAGCGGTCCGTCATATACGGCGTCGCTGGAGAACAGGGTCCGCGTCTTTCCGTCGTACAGACCCAGCAGGCCGGGCGAATGACCGGGAAGATGGAGAACGGCAAGTTTGCGCCCCCCCAGATCGATGACGTCGCCCCCGGCAAGAAGCCCCGTGGGCGGCGCTGGCCTCACCCGGTATTGATCCGGGTCGAACCCGTCAAAGGGCAGGGCTTCGAACAATTCGGCCGACATGAACCCGTTCACCGTGGTGTTGTCCCGGTCCGGGAGGATCATGACACGGGCTTCGGATTCGTGCACGAGCCGCTGTTCGAACTCGTACGCGCCGCCCGCGTGGTCAAAATGGGTGTGGCTGGACACCAAAACCAGGGGCCGGTCGAAAAGGGCGGACAGGCTCTTCTTCAGGCTGACGAGGCCGGTGCCCGAATCCAGCAGGAGATGCCGTTTTTCACCTTTGATCAGCCACATGTTGCACGCCGCGAACGGGGAGATGAACCGTTCCCGGATCCGCAGGACCCCCCTGCCGGCGTCCGTGACCTGGAACCAGTCTTTCATTGCCGCCGTTTTCATCCTTCTCATGGGCCGGTTCGCTTCATGAAGGTTTTGGCACGGTCGGATCAAGCGATGTCGCCGCCGAACACGCAAAAGGTGTCCACCATCACATAAGCCCGCAAAGGCCCCTGCTCCAAAACACCGGGCACTTCCAGCCGGATCCGCGCCGCCATTCCTCCCGGCTCCGTTTCCACAAAGGTATTGCGCGCATGGTTCGACGCCACGGGTGTTCCCGTCTCCTTTCGGACCAGGAGGATGCCGAACACATGATCGGCTACCGCAAGACAGGGATTTTCAAAGCAGGCCCACACCATTCCGGATTCCATCCCCAGCCGGATCGGCCCCCGGATCGCGGGCGCGTTGCGCCCCGGTCCGCTCCAGACATCAAGATCGGCGCCTCCGCAAATGTGCATGAGGCCCGTTTTCATGTCCGACATGCCCAGAAGCTTCAGGAACTTGCCGTAAAAACGGATGTCGTCGCAGTGGACCACGGCGTTCAACGCCGCCTTTTTCAGGAATTTGCCGGTTTCCGGGTCCACCCGCGAAGCCAGACGGAAACGGCCGAACGGCATGTCCCAGGATCCCATGAAACTCAGGTCGAACCGGTCATAATTCTTCAGGGTCACCAGGTGGTTTCCGCAATCCATGGTGAGGACGAACACGTCCTTGAGGCGTGGCTCCACCAGGGTTTTCCCCGTGGTTTCATCCAGCCTGCCGGGAACGGTCCAGAGAATGCAGCGGCTTTGGCCAGCCTCCACCACGCTGGCCAGGTAATGGAGAGAATCGAACCCGATCTGGTTGTAGGACGGCAAAAGGGACGGGCTGGGGCATGACAGCCGGCAAATTTCGAATACCGTTGAAGGTTCGCCCGCCTTCTGGGGTGCGCAAAGACGATCCCTCGCCTTTTTTGAAAGGCTTGAAACCGGCGGTACGCGGAAACGGAACCGCCCGTTGAAGCAACGGGCCCGGCGGCCCAGAAAGAATTTAAGGCCGAACCGCAACAGCCTGGTGAACACCCGGCAGGAAAGGTGGATCTCCACCTGCCCCCCCTCCGGCCCGGTCCAGGTCTCTTCCGGCACCAGGGAGATGAACCTCCGGTCGGCCGAAAGGGAGACGTTCACCTTGCCCGTGCCCGTGACGCGCAGGTCCAGGCTTTTCCCGTCAATGGCCGAAACAAGGGTTCGTCCCTCCTCCCGGACGGCATGGGCGAGCATCACGGGCTCGTTGGCGTCGATTTGTTCCGGCGGGTCCTTTTCCATTCGGCCAAAAGGGCTGATATAATAAAAGAACACTCCTCGTTCCGGGAAAAACCTGTCCGGTTCCAGGATGGCGCGCCCGTCCTTGGCGCCTTCCGGGGTCAGGGGATAATCGTAGGGAATGAAAAAGACGTTGCCGTTCTCGCCGGCGATGCAGACCCCTTTTCCTCCCAGGGCCGGGGAGCTGTTCAGGTCGTTTCGGTCGCCCCGGATGCATTGGAAGGCCCACCGGAAGGTTCCGTCGGGGTTGAGGCAGTAAAGCCTTCCTTTTCCCGATCCGAAATAGATCCGGCCGGCCGCGTCCACGGCCGGGGAGGAACGGATGGGCTCCGGGGTGTCGAAGGTCCAGACGGGCCTGCCGGTATTTGCATCCAGACCGTACACGGTGCCGTCGCAGGAGGCCTGGACGATGATCCCCCGGGACTGGCGGGCCGGACTGCCGTAGATATGATCGCGGGTGCCGAATGACCAGAGCTGTTTGCCGTTCACCTGGGAAAGGGCTCTCAGGATCCCGTCGAAACCGCCCAGGACCACCGCGCCGTCGCGTTTTTCCGAGGTGAGCATGGGGGAAGCGGACACGGAGCCGATTCCCCGGGATGCCCAGTGTTTTTTCCCGGAGTCCGCCTGGAAGCAGAAGGTGTTGACCACGGCCGCAAAGCAGGTGGAAAAGAAGATGCGGCCCGTGGCCGGGTTCACGGCCGGGCAGGACCAGACCATCTCGTTTCCGGGAAACACCACCCGAACCTTTCCGGTTTCCCGGTCAAGGCCATACACCAGGTAGTTGTCGTTGGGGGCCAGAAGCGTTCCGTCCCCGGCCAGGGCCATGTTGCCC
>JBJKPT010000716.1:0-3732 GCA_046706045.1 Desulfobacterales bacterium | reverse complement strand
AATGTCCACAAACGTCGGTTTTTCGCGGGCTTCCTGCGGTTGACAACCGTTTGCCATCTTCACTAAGACACCACGGAGACCGGCAATTGATTTTCTACGCACGCATTAAGCCGGCGGCGGCGCGTGCACCATGCCTTTTGAGGTTATAACCATTGAACATGCCTGCGCAAAGACGTTGTCTTGGTTTTTTTCTCATCATCGCCCTGGCGATACTCCCCGCATCGCCGGCCCGGGCCGGACTGGAGCGTCTCCAGGCGGTGCGCGACACCATCCACCAATGGGCCGTGGATTGGCGGCATCACGACCTGGCGGGCTACCTCTCCCATTACAGCCCGGAATTCCGGCCGAAAGCCATGGGCCGGAAGGAATGGCTGGCCCATAAAAAAGCGGTGTTCGCTTCCAAGGAGCCCATCGAGGTCCGCATTGAGGGGCTTTCGGTGATGCTCGACGGAAACCGGGCCATTGCCCGGTTCATCCAGATCTACCAGGGACCGGGCCTTCACGATACGGGCATCAAGACCCTGGAACTCGAGGAAAACGACCACCGCTGGCAGATCGTTTTCGAACAATGGAGACCGGCGCCGGCCTTGACCCCGGACGAAGCGGCCGGCGAAAAAACCGCCGCCCCGCCCCGCCCCCAACCGGCGCCGGCCGCCACACCCCCGGTCCCGGCAATGCCGGAAGGCGGCCCGAATCCCGCCCTGCCGGTGCAGGGCCTCCGCTTTTTCTCCGCCCCCGGCTCCGAGCGGGTCTGCGTGCGGTTGAACCGCTTTTTCATTCCTTCGGTGTTTTCTCTCGACGGGGCCCGGCCAAGGCTGGTTATCGACATCTCCGGCCAGTCCGCATGGCACGGCCCGCGCTCCCTTGCGGCCGACGGCCGATGGATCCGGCGGGTCCGTGCATTCTTGCACGAGGACCAGCGGCGGCTTCGGATCGTCCTGGACCTCGCGCCGAAAAGCGATCTTGCCGTGGACCAGCACATGATCCAGAAAACCGACACCTTTTGCCTGGAACTCTCCCCGACAACGCCGGAGGCAAATCCATCCAAATGAAAAAGAAGATCTACATCGCCCACACGGGCGGCACCATCGGGATGGCGCCCTCGCCCGACGGCTACCGGCCCGTGGCAGGATTTCTGGAACGGCAGATGGCCATGCTGCCGGAGCTTTCAAACAACCGGATGCCCGATTACGTCATCCATGACTACGAGCCCCTCATCGACTCCTCGGACATGTCCCCGGCCCACTGGCTTCTGATCGCCCGGGACATCGCCGTTCACCACGAGGCCTACGACGGGTTCGTGGTGCTCCACGGCACGGACACCATGGCCTACACGGCATCGGCCCTGCCCTTCATGCTCCAGGGTCTGAGAAAGCCGGTGGTGGTGACGGGCAGCCAGATCCCTCTTTGCGAGGTGCGAAACGACGCCCGGGAAAACCTGATCACGGCCCTTCTCATCGCCGCGGAAACCGCCATTCCCGAGGTCTGCCTCTATTTCGGCAACCGGCTGCTCCGGGGAAACCGGGCCGTCAAGGTCGACGCCGACGGATTCACGGCTTTTGATTCGCCCAACCTGCCGCCTCTCGGTACGGCCGGCATCGGCATCGAGATCCGCAAGGAACTCCTGCTGCCGGCGCCGCCGGCGGATCAGGCGATCCGGATCAACGGGTTCGGCGAATCCCGGGTGGCGGCCCTGCGTCTGTTTCCGGGGATCTCGGCCGATATCGTCAAAAACATCCTCGCCCCGCCGATCCGCGGGCTGGTACTCGAAACCTACGGCGTGGGCAACGGCCCCAGCAACGATCCGGCCCTGCTGAAAGCCCTGGCCGAGGCGACCGGCCGTGGGGTGGTGATCGTCAACTGCACCCAGTGCCTGCGGGGAACGGTCCGCATGGACGCCTACGCCACCGGCTCGGCCCTGCAGCGGGCCGGGGTCATCGGCGGCTTCGACATGACCCCGGAAGCGGCCCTGGCCAAGATGTTCTATCTCCTCGGCCAGAACCTCCCCGTGGAGGAAATCCGCCGAGAGATGCAGACCAACCTCAAGGGGGAGTTGACCCCCCAGGGGTAGGCGGCAAAATGCCACCGACAACACTTGGTCCGGAGCATCCAACTCGAAATCGGTATCGGTATCGGGATCGGGATCGAAAACACAAGCAATCCAATTTCGATCCCGATAGCGATTTCGACCCCGATGAACCCTTCGGATAAAAAAGCCGGCCCCCTTCGGGACCGGCTTTGAATTCACCGGAAGCGGTAGTCCCGGTTACAAATCAATTTTTCGGGCTCTGGCGCAACACGTCCTTGAACAAGGCGTTGGAGGCCTTGTTCGCGCAGAAGTTTCCGCACATGGTGCAGACATGGGCGTTGCCCGTGGGCATGCGTTCGTCGCGGATCTTTTTCGCGTCTTCGGGAAACAGGGCCTGGGCGAACTGCCCTGGCCAGTCCAGGTCCCGGCGGGCCTTGCTCATGGCCAAATCCCGGGGCAGGCTCTGCCGGGGCCGCTTGGCGAGATCGCCGATATGGGCGGCGAGCCGCGCCACCTTGACCCCTTCCACCACGTCCTCCGCGGTGGGCAGGGCCAGGTGTTCGGCCGGGGTGATGTAGCAGATGAGGTCCGCCCCGTAGCGGGCCGACTGGGATGCGCCGATGGCGGCCACCACGTGGTCGTAGCCGGCGCCGATGTCGGTCGGCAGGGGCCCCAGCATGTAATACGGGGCGTTGTTGCTCATCTTTTTCTGGAGGATGATGTTCGCCTCGATCTCGTTCATGGGCACGTGGCCCGGGCCTTCCACCATCATCTGGCAGCCGAGCTTCCGGCCTTCCTCGGCCAGTTCGCAGTTGGTGATCAGCTCCTGCACCATGGCCCGGTCAAAGGAGTCGCCGATGGAGCCGGCCCGCAAGCCGTTACCGAGGGAGAGCACCACGTCGTATTTTTTCAGGATGCCGACGACCCGGTCAAACTGCGCGTAAAGGGGGTTTTCCCGGCCGTTTGCCTTCATCCAGGCCACCATGGTGGCCCCGCCCTTGCTCACCAGCCCGCCGTAGCGATAGCCCTGTTTTTCCAGCCGCTCGACGCTGTAGCGGTTGATCCCGCAATGGACGGCCATAAAGGAGATGCCCTCGGCGCATTGCCGCTCGATCACATCAAAGAGCATGGCCTCGTCGAGCTTGGTGGAATCGCCGTAGCGGGCCTCGGCCTCGCAGAACGCCTGGTAGAGGGGCACGTTTCCCACGGGAAGCGCCACGGCCGCGAGCACCTCCCGCCGGACCCGGTCCAGGTCGCCGCCCACGGAAAGTTCCATCAGGGTGTCGGCCCCGGCCGCCTCCGCGGCCCGGGCCTTTTGGACCTCCGCCGGGATGTCGGCGATGTCCGTGGAGGTGCCGATGGAGGCGTTGATCTTGGTGCGCAGGCCCTCCCCGATTCCCACCACCCGGTGGGGCCGGTTGTGGTTTAAGGGGATGACGATCCGGCCTTCGGCGACCTCACGGCGGATCGCCTCCGGGTGAAGCCCCTCGGCTTCGGCAACGACTTCCATCTCCTTGGTGATCTCTCCGGCCACGGCCCGCTCGACTTGTGTTGGTTTCATCACCCACGTCTCCTTTCCGGCCGGGGACAAAAAAATCCCCGCGCCGACAATGTCAGCCCGGGGATTTGCCATCTCCACCAAGACGTCTTCCAAGCTCCGGCAGGTCTTCTGGCTCGTGGATCCATCGACGCGCTGCGCCTTC
>JBJKPT010000715.1:0-5266 GCA_046706045.1 Desulfobacterales bacterium | reverse complement strand
ACGTTCAGGGGCTCTCCAACCGGATCCCCGTTAGTCTATCGTAATAGCGCACGTCCTCTCTGCGGATGGAAAAGTCGTATTCCTTTCCTTCCTCGAGGGGAATTCGGATCGAGAGATTGGCAATGGCCTTCGCATCGCCGACGGTTCCGTAGGCCTACTTGTAAGAACCCAGGTTTTCCAGCCGCGAGATGCGGAAGCGAAGCGCGATCCGATCCCCCTCATCGGCGGGATCGGCGGGAAGAAACGCCTCGGGCCGGAACCCCATGATCGCGTGGTCCCGCTCGATGAAGTTCATGGGCGGAATGCCGATAAACCCGGCGACAAAGGTGTCGGCGGGACGATGGTAGATGTCCTCGGGGGTTCCGATCTGCCGGATTTTCCCGCTTTTCATCACCGCGATCCGGTCGCCCAGCCCCATGGCCTCGGCCTGGTCGTGGGTCACATAGATCGTCGTCACCCCGATCTCCTGCTGGAACTTTTTCAGCTCCACCCGGGCGGTGTGCCGCACCTGGGCATCGAGATTGGAAAGGGGCTCGTCCAGGAGCAGCACCTTCGGCGTGCGGACCAGCGCGCGCGCGATGGCCACGCGTTGCTTTTCGCCGCCCGAGATCTGCGCCGGCCGCCGCTGCAGGAGGTGTCCGATCCCGAGAAGACCCGCCGCCCATTCGACTTTTTTTTTGATCTCCTCCCTGGGAAGCTTTTCGACCATGAGGGGAAACGCGATGTTCTTGAAGGCCGTCTTGTGGGGATAGAGCGCGTAGCTTTGAAACACCATGGCGATTCCCCGCTGGCGGGGAGGGACGTCGTTGATGACCTGGCCGTTGATGATCAACCGCCCGGCCGTCGGCCGTTCGAGGCCCGCGCAGAGTCGCATCATGGTGGTTTTCCCGCTTCCCGACGGGCCCAGGAGCACGAGGAACTCACCGGCGTCGATCTCAAGATCCACGCCGTCGACGGCCTTCACCTGATTGAAGTGCTTTGTGACGCCTTTCAGTTCAACGAACGCCATGCCGTCCCTTTCCGGTCGTTCCATGGGTGGTTGCCGTTCCCTCGCGCCGGAGATTCGGGTCGCGGCGCTTTCGGCACCGAGCCTGACCTAGGCCGCTTTCTTGATCAGCCCCTGGGCCTGCCATTTCTCGAAGATCTTCCGGCACTCCGCGGCCGCCTGTCGGACCGACGCATCGGCGGACTGCCGTCCCTGGGCCACCCGGGCGAACATGTTGGGGATCACGAAGGTGCCGAAGATCTCCCCGATGGCAGGACTGGCCGGACCGGGATGGCCGACGTTGGTGCTCCAGGATTCGGCGTTCTCGAGGGGCATCAGCTTGTCCGTCACCTCCCCGGGCAGCGCGAAGGGATCTTTGCTGAACCAGGCGCGGAACACGACGCGCATGGTGTGGGCGCCCATCACCGCCGGATAGCCGCGGCCGCCGCCCGGTATGGGTGCGTGGAAGAAGGACGGCGAATTGTAGAGCTCGCTGTTCCAGATGGCCTGGTCGTAATTGGCGACGAGATCGAGCAGGAACTGCTTGGCCAGGTCCGCGTTCTTGGTGGCGAACTTCGGAATGACGGAGACGTAGATAACGTGCTCACTGGCCCATCCCGTTCCCCATGGGCCTTTGAGGGCGGGGGTGAAAAAGATATCCTTGGCGATCTTCGGCACATCCTGCTGGGCGGACCGGTAGGCGGAAATCGAATTCAGGATATAGGAGGCGCGGCCGGCGATCAGGAGCTGGTTGTTTGAAGCCGGCACCCAGCCGAAAACCTCAGGGGTGAGCGCCTTTTTATAAAGGCTGTGCATGTATTTGACGGCCTCGACGGTTCGCTTGTTATCCAGGACCACGTGTTCTTCCTCGTTCTGGATCCCCGTGCCGTAGGACCACAAGAGCGCCCTGCCGGCCATGTTCGAATCTAGCTCCTGGGAGAGGCCGATCCCGGCCTGGACGCCGAGCTCTTTCTTGATTTTTGCGCCGTAGACCAGCAGATCCTCCCAGGTCCGGGGACCTTCCGGTTTGCCCACTTTTTCCCAAAGCGATTTGCGGTAGTCGCCGGGGTCGATGGTCCACCCGTGGCAGAACCCGTAATACTTTTTAGTGTCCGGGTTGTACGAACTCCGGTAGGCGACCGGCACCTGCTTTCCGAACCGCCTCATCGCCTCCTGGTTGACGTCCGTGAGATCCAGGACGCTGGGTTCGAAATCCGAGGGCGGACTGATGAATTCCACCAAATCGTGACCCTTGCCCGCCACGATCTCGGAAGCGAAGGTGCTCCTCAAGTCGGAGAGGCTGATGTGATCGACGATCACATTGACGTTGAGCTTCTCCCCCCAGGCCTTGGCAAAGGGATCGAACCAGGTGTCGTACTTCGGCACGAAATGGCTCCACTGGAGAATCCGCAGCGTTCTTCTTCCGGAAGTCTGCGCAAATGCACTGCGCAGCAAGCCGGGACCGAGTGCAAGTCCCGCCACGCCGATTCCCGCCGTCTTGATGAATTTGCGTCTGGTTATATGAGGTGGCATGGCCGTAGCCCTCCTGCTCATGAATTGGTGATGCCGTTTGTTTTGCTTATGCTCTTCCCCTCGCTTCGGCGCCTTGATACCGCCACGATCACGGTGAGCCGCCGAACCGCGTCACCGATCCTGCCGGATCGAAGTCCCGGATATGCCCGAAGGCATGGCATGGCGGCCGACCGGCGCGACGCTGCAGCGCCTGATGACTTGGGCGGAATTCGCTATGATGCCGGTGACCTTCATTCGTCACGGAAAGGATGAGAGGGCCCGCTTCTGTCGCGGATCAAGGGAAAATTCCAATAATACCGGCGATCTAGTGAAGGGCAACCTAAGCGCTGGCGGGGAACGCAAGAAAAGTTCCCTTTCGCTGTAAACAATTGAAATTAGAATAAAGCGCCTCTTTTTATTGTAAAGGCAGGACCTGGCTTTTTCCGAAGGGGGTATTTGACAACCCGCCTGGGTGTGAGGGGCGGGGGTGTGGTGGGAGAGGTTGGGGTCGGGTGGTTGGGGGGTGGTTGGGGTCGGGCCAAGCAAAACCAAATAAATCAAAAGAGTTAAAGCGATGCGCTTTCTGCCGGCTGTCGGTTTATGCCTTTCGTCGGGGTAGTGGTGCGCGCCCTACCCGGATGACCTGGCCGGCGCCTTCCTTTCCTAAATGATGTACCCTTCCCCGGGCACCCCTAGGCCCCTTGCCGGTCGATTCCGGCATTTCCGCCCTTACGCCGCCACACCCTTCGTGTTTCACCGAATTAATGAAATTGTCACGTTCTTGCAATGCGTCTGCCACACCCCGGCAATGTCCCTCCTGTATTGTGTTTACCCAGAAAATGGAAATATCGGTCGCCGCCGGTCCGACGGGGGGATTGCAGACGGACCGGCGGCGCCCGATGCGCGGTGCCGGATCGTTTCGCCACCTGCCCATTGAAGCGTGCCCACGCCATGACCCATTTGCCGATTTCCACGGTGGGCACCGGTTTGAATCCCTGAATCGCGCCGATCCAAGATCGGTATTGCTGACCCGCGCGTCCCTTCGCGCGCAATGGAAACCATGCGGCCGCATCCACGGGGCTGAGACGGGGCGTCGCATCGGGTCGGGAAACAGGGTCAATAATCTCGCGCTCTTTGGAAACGCTTGAGTTCGAATTGCCCGGGCGTAACTGGTTGAAACCCTTCCGCCGTCGGTCCGGCGAAGCGTTCCCCCGGACACGTGCCCTGGGCAAAAAAGCCGCATATTTATCGCCCGCTTCTTATTCCGTCAGGTACGGATCTATATCAAAATGTGGAGGGACGTTACATGCGACAACAAAAATGGCTTCAATTTCCTCATCCGTTTTTCTCGGAGCGCCCAGGGTGGAAATGGTTCATTCTGGTCAATGTGCTCATCGGCGCCACCATGTCCGCGCTGGACGTGAGCATCGTCAACGTGGCGATGCCTACGCTCAAGGCGGAATTCAACACGAGCATGGCCGTCATCGAATGGGTCGCCATGGCGTACATGCTCACCCTCACGGTGTTCCTTCCGTTTTTTGGAAGGCTCGCCGATATGTGGGGCCGCTCGAGGCTTTACAATCTCGGGTTCGTCGTTTTCACCATCGGGTCTTTGTTTTGCGGCCTGGCCTCCAACGCCGTCTACATCATCGTCGCCCGCATCGGGCAGGCCGTGGGGGCGGGGCTTCTTCAGGCAAACT
Source organism: Desulfobacterales bacterium (assembly GCA_046706045.1). Taxonomy (GTDB): domain Bacteria; phylum Desulfobacterota; class Desulfobacteria; order Desulfobacterales; family JBDRRP01; genus JBJKPT01. The sequence continues at coordinate 1,069 of JBJKPT010000715.1, read as the reverse complement.
CCGTCGCCTTGATCACCCAGGCCTTTCCCGCGAGCGAACGCGGTCGGGCGATCGGCATCCAAGGGGCGGTCCAGGCGGTCGCCATGGCGGTGGGCCCCTTTGTGGGAGGGGTGCTGATTTCCGCAGTCGGGTGGCGGGCCGTATTCTACATCAACATCCCCATCGGCATTTGCGGCACCGTCGCGGCGCTGTTTATTCTTCCGCCCCGCGGAGAAAACCCCCGGAAGGAACGGATCGACTATCTCGGCACCCTGTTCTTTGCTTCCGGTCTATCCTTTCTCGTGCTGATGTTCAATGAAGGCGTCAAGTTGGGATGGGGTTCGCACACCATCCTGGCTTACGGCGCCGCTTCCGTGGTGCTCCTCGGCCTGTTCGTCATCGTGGAGCTGAGGGTCGAACATCCGCTGATCGACCTCAAGCTGTTCAAGAACAGCACCTTTTTCATCGGAAACCTGACCGGGATGATGTCCTATTACGTCCTGTTCGCGGTGCTCTTTCTCATGCCCTTCTACTGCGAAAAGGTGCTCAACTTCAGCCCGGCGCTGACCGGCGGCCTCCTCACCCCGATTCCGCTCGCCATGGCCGTCATCGCCCCCTGGGCAGGCCATATCGCCGACCGGTACCGATCCGGCACGCGGCTCATGACGGCGGGCGGGATGTTCCTTTCCGGCGTGGCCTGCCTGTTGCTCCTGTTCCTCGGCAGCCGGGTCCACTTGATGCTGCTGGTGGGCGAGTTGATTCTCCTCGGCATCGGAATGGGCATGTTCACCCCGCCGAACAACAGCGCCATCATGGGTGCGGCGCCGAGGGAAAAGCTCGGTCTGGCCGGCGGAATCCTGAACATGATGCGGTCACTGGGCCTGATCTTCGGGGTCGATATCTCGGGGCTCATTTTCACGGCCCTGGAGCACCGATACCTGGCCCGGCATGGATATCCGCATCTCACCCACGTTTTCCAGAACGCGCAGATCCCCCTCGCCATGAAGGACCATGCTTTCATGCGGGGCTTTCTCATCGTGATCGGCGTGCTGATGCTGATGAATCTGGTCGCCGCGGCGCTTTCCACGCT
>JBJKPT010000714.1:0-5504 GCA_046706045.1 Desulfobacterales bacterium | reverse complement strand
ATCTCGGACCGCATGTCCGCGGGATTTGTCGGAGGAGGCGGTACTTGGTCGATGGAAGTTCGCCTTCCGAAAGATCGAAGTGAATTCTGGGTCGCTCGATGGGAAGTATGGAATCCAAATGCCCCGGACCGGCGAATTTGGCGTGTGACCTACGGCCGGGTAGCCGAGGAAGCCACGACGAACGTCAACCCGGATGATCTGCAAAGCGCCACCATCCGCTTGACTCAGGCGCTCCGGGAAATCCATTCGTTCTCAACCAAAAAGCATTGTGGCGGATTCACTCGGTGCTTCGCGGACGCACTGGACACTCTTGATTCAGGCGGAAAGAACCTGCACGGCTATCACCAGGACCTGGCCCCTGCCGGCTATCTGTCCGATCACGCCCGGGCCGTTCTAGACGCATGTCAGACGGCATGGGTTTTCGGAGGAATGGGATCTTGGAACGACATGAGTTTTGACGGAGAGGATCAGACGGAATATCGGCGGGTCTCGGAGCAGCTCTTTCAAGCGCTCAACCAGGCAATTTCCGATGCTGCAAACCAGAGCTTCCACAAGATCGAACCATGCGAATGCGGCGGACCGCAAACGGCGCACCCCGCCGATTGACCCGGTTCGATCCGATAGATTTTGCCGACCATCGGACGGCGCTCTCGCTGAATAACAGGAATGAAGACATTTACCAGCTTGTTTGTCGGCTCGGCCGGCAACGCATGTTTCTGGTCGAGCATGATAAAGGCGCAGGCATTGCATCCGGGTATGCCGCCGCTCACGCTGACCCATTTCGCAGGATGGCCGTGATGGAGACGGTGATTGCCGCGACGAAGCCTCTGCGGGGACTTGAATCCGCACGGAGCCTTTGGCATCCTGGCTTTTATGGCGGGCTGGACATTGCCGAGTCGCTGACCGCAGGGCGTGAGCGGATGTATCCTTCATGGTTTACTTCGAGGCGGCCTCATCGGAGATTCCGGTCGTTGGTTCGCTGAGGAACATACGGAAGAACCAACGCTCCGGCCTTTAAAGTAAAATCTTAGAAACGTCCACTGCTCGCAGTCATTGGAGGTGCAAATGACACCTGAAACGCCGACGGTACAGACACTGAAGACTCCTCTTTCTTCGGAGCGATTCGGTTTTATCTGCACTTTTTTATTCGTTTTGGCGCTGATTTTGTTTTTTGCATTAAAAGCATACCTTTCCCTGGGGACGCTGTATGCGGTTGTCATCGCTATCCACGCCGCCGGCTTTCTATCCGGCTTCATTTCTCGCCGGATCGCGCAGGGAGCGCTAAAAGATCAATTGAAAATCACCCGTCACACGATGATTCTAAATGGCATCTTTGCGGCGATCTTTGTTTACCGGCTTTTTACTCTTTGATCGCCCCACGGAGAAGGCGGAAGATAAGGAGAGGATGTTGACGAATTGGACAGATATGGGGGGACGGGGGCGGTTGAAATATGATTTGCCAAGGCCAATGAATACGGCAACCCAATGCGGTGCGCCCGGGGCATTGCATCATGGGGTTCGCCGTATCGAGAAACGTTGAATTATGGGCGGTGAACAGGGCTACGGCAGGTTGTCGAGCGGCCTGGTGAATTCACTGCAGGAGACGGGGCGATAATCCGTTCAGGGTCTTCAAGACGCCGGCCGGCTTCGTTGAATGATATCAAGCGCGGCACGGGCCGGCGATTCTGCCATGATTTTTTTAAGCGATGGACGGCATACGCTCGGAAGGGACCGTTCGGGGGTGCTGATGCGGGGACGAGAAGCCAGTCGAACAGCGGAGTACATGGCGCTATTTCGTGCCTTGGAGTCCGCACGGCCCACTGGGCGACGCCTCTTTGAGGATGGCTTCGCCAGGGCGTTCCTTCGTCCCCGGCTTCGCTTTGTTGCCGGTTTGGCCAGACTCTCTCTGGTCGGCTGGTCCGTTTCTGCTTACATTGATCATCGCTGGCCCGGCGCCCGAACCTCCGGCGTCGCCCGCACCCGCTCCATCGACGACGTGATCGAAGCGAACCTCACCTCTGAAACGGACCAAGTTGTCATCCTGGGCGCTGGATTCGACGCCCGCGCCTACCGGGTCGCGGCCATGGCCAAGGCGGCGGTTTTCGAAGTGGATCATCCCGCTACCTCGGCTGCGAAGAGGCGGCGGATAGAGGCGGTCCTTGGTGCAGCGCCGAGTCATGTGCATTTTGTCGCCATCGATCTCAACACGGAGTCGTTAGCGAGCACCATGAGCGCGGCCGGCTTCAACCCGAGCCGGCGTACGCTTTTTGTCTGGGAAGGCGTTACCAACTACCTCGTTGAAGACGCCGTTGATGCAACGTTGCGATGGTGTGCGGGTGCTGCCGGCGGCAGCACCGTGGTATTTACATACGTTGACCGCTACGTGCTCGAGGGGCCCGAGGCCATCGAGGGCACGGCAAAACTCTTTGCAACGCTCGGCGAAGCGAACGAGCGCTGGACATTCGGGATCGATCCCCCGAAGCTGTCGGACTTCCTCGCGAGGCGAGGTCTTGTGCTCGACGAGGATGTCGGCGCCGCCGCCTACCGAGCCCGATACTTTGGCCCGGCCGCGGTTGGCATGCGGGGCTACGAGTTCTATCGTGTCGCCGTCGCCCACGTGGGCCGGCGCGAAGTCGAGGCGGCTCGTTCCGCCCAACGCGCTCCATCGGACGATGCCTCGCAGCGGGGTTGAGCGAAGGTGCACAAAAGAAAAAATGAAGAAGGAGGGCGATCTCAAAAGGTCTATTCACCCGATATCGTCACGAAAGGGGCGTTTCCCGGGGAGGCGGCCAGGCCGCGAATCATTCCGCCCAAGGGGCTTAAGCGATGCCCGGATCGCGTTTCCGCATAATCGTGCCTTCACACGGAACTGGAACACGCCGTAAGGACAGGCATGGATCGCCGGCTCCGCAGCCGGTGCAAATGCAAAGGCCGCCCCCCTCCCCCGCGCCAGCATCCGCACATTGCCCCCTCTCCGCCGCCGATTTGACTTGCTGTAATTAATAGTTCCCTTATCCTCAAAATTCAGGGATTGAAATGGCGGGTTGACAGAAATGAAAAAACAGTGTTAATTGATAAACATTATTATCTAATACAAAGAGGCGCCACTTGGCAGATCCCAAAAACAGATTTGATGCCATCATCCAAAAATTGAGGGACAACGGCCACAAGATAACGCCACAGCGGCTGGCCATCGGCCAAATTCTCGCCGATAGCGAGGGTCATCCCAGTGCGGAAAACATCCATGATCGGTTAAAAAAAGACTTTCCGACCATGAGCCTTGCCACGGTATACCGAAACCTATTGCTGCTCAAATCCTTGGGGGAAGTCCTCGAGTTGGGATTTCCGGACGGGAGCAACCGATACGATGGAAAAACGCCGAGCCCCCATCCGCATCTCATTTGCATTCGATGTAAAAAAATTGTTGACCCGGACCTGGACAGCCTGGATGTAATGAAAAAAGAGCTGGCCTTGGAAACGGGATTTAAAATCCTGAGCCACCGATTGGACTTTTTCGGAATCTGCGGCGTTTGCCAGGCGGTGAACGGGTAAAAATTTTTGCCATTTATTGATAATTGTTATCATATAATTCAAATTCCTTTGTCGGAATCAACATATCCAAGGCAGCACACTGGCGAAAACCAGACAACGACAGGAGGCAAGGTCATGGCTGATGAAAGCAAGCGCCCGGTAACGGGCAGAACAAACGAGCAGGCAGCCGGCACAGGCAGGTCAAACCGGGACTGGTGGCCGAACCAGTTAAATCTGAAAATTCTTCATCAGAACTCGCCCATGGGAAATCCCATGGGCGAGGCGTTCAATTATGCCCGGGAATTCAAAAAGCTCGACCTCAAAGCCGTAAAAAAGGATCTCCATGCGCTGATGATCGAATCGCAGGTCTGGTGGCCGGCCGATTACGGTCACTACGGGCCGTTCTTCATCCGGATGGCGTGGCACAGCGCCGGCACCTACCGCATGGGCGACGGCCGAGGCGGCGCGGGACGCGGCACCCAACGGTTTGCGCCCCTCAACAGCTGGCCGGACAACGTGCTCCTCGACAAGGCGCGCCGTCTGCTTTGGCCGGTCAAACAGAAATACGGCAAGAAAATCTCCTGGGCCGACCTCATGATCCTCGCCGGCAACTGCGCGTTGGAGTCCATGGGATTCGAGACCTTCGGCTTCGGCGGCGGGCGCGAGGACGTCTGGGAGCCGCAAGAGGACATTTATTGGGGCTCGGAGGCCGAGTGGCTGGGCGATAAACGCAATTCGGGCGAGCGCGATCTCGAAAATCCGCTCGCCGCCGTGCAGATGGGCCTGATCTATGTAAACCCGGAAGGGCCGAACGGCAACCCGGATCCGGTCGCCTCCGGCCGTGACGTCCGGGAGACCTTTGCGCGCATGGCGATGAACGACGAAGAGACCGTTGCGCTCGTCGCCGGCGGGCACTCCTTTGGCAAGTGCCATGGCGCGGGCCCTGCGACCCATGTGGGCCCGGAACCCGAGGCGGCTCCCATCGAAGAGATGGGACTCGGCTGGAAGAGCAGCTTCGGCAGTGGCAAAGGCGGCGATGCGATCGGCAGCGGCATCGAGGGGGCCTGGAAGCCGAATCCGACCAAATGGGACATGGGCTATCTGAACACGCTGTTCAAATACGAGTGGGAGCTGACAAAGAGCCCGGCCGGCGCCTATCAGTGGGTGCCCAAAGATGACGCCGGATCCAAGGCCGTTCAGGATGCCCACGATCCTACGAAACGGCATCCCCCCATGATGACCACGGCGGACCTCTCCCTTCGCTTTGACCCGATATACGAGCCGATCGCGCGGCGCTACCAGCAAAACCCCGAGGAATTCGCGAAGGCTTTCGCCCGGGCGTGGTTCAAGCTGACCCACCGTGACATGGGGCCTCGCTCGCGCTATCTCGGTCCGGAGGTCCCGGCGGAAGAACTGATCTGGCAGGACCCGGTTCCCGCCGTCGATCATGGGCCGATCGATGCGAAGGATATCGCCGCCCTCAAAGGCAAGATCCTTGCCTCGGAACTGTCCGTCTCCCAACTGGTATCGACGGCCTGGGCCTCGGCATCCACGTTCCGCGGATCCGACAAGCGCGGCGGGGCGAACGGGGCGCGCATTCGCCTTGCCCCGCAAAAGGATTGGGACGTTAACCAGCCGGCCCAACTGAAAACGGTCCTCAAGACCCTTGAGGGAATCCAAAAGGCGTTCAACGGCGCGCAGGCCGGAAAGAAGAAGGTCTCCCTCGCCGACTTGATCGTCCTGGGCGGATGCGCGGGCGTCGAACGAGCGGCAAAGAATGCCGGTCACGACGTGACCGTGCCGTTCACGCCGGGACGCACGGATGCGTCGCAAGAGCTAACCGACGCGGCGTCCTTTACCGTCCTCGAACCGGTGGCGGACGGATTCCGCAATTACCTCAAAACCAAATATTCGGTAACCGCAGAGGAGCTGCTGGTTGATAAGGCGCAACTGCTGACGCTGAGCGCACCTGA
>JBJKPT010000713.1:0-2994 GCA_046706045.1 Desulfobacterales bacterium | reverse complement strand
CGTCTTCTTCGGTCGCTCGCTCGAAACGGTTCCGCCGGGATCGATCGTTTTTTCCCCGGTGATGCCCAATACCGTTGCCTGCGGGTTGGCCGGCATCGTCTCCGTAACACACACGGCCGAGGCATGGGACCCGGAGGCGGTCGACGCCCTGGAAGGCGGCCTTGTCCGCATGCAGGCATCGTCTCTGCGGGATTTCCATTCGGAAGGCGATGAGCGCATTTGCTCCGATTACCTGGGCGGAAGCGAATGCAGCGAGCGGCTCTTTCGGGAGGCTTGGCGCCTGAAGTCCACGGCCCTGCTCTACGGGATGCACTCGGATAGCGCGCTTTGCCGGCGGGTGAGGACCCTGGCCGATTCCTTCGAGGCCCTCCGGGATCGCGAATCCACCGCTTTTGAACGGTTCCAGGGCCGCCTGGGCCGCGAGGCCGTGGACCGTGTCTCGGGCCGCATCGAACGGCTCGCCGACATCGCCTGGTGCCTCAACCGGGAGGTCATCGACAACCTTAAAAAAATCGAGGCCTTGGCCGACACCGAGGCGGCGCTTGAAAGGGACGTGTTTCGGATTTACCAGGAGATCAACGCGGTCTTTAACAGCATCGACTGCCTCGAGGTTCGGGGCCGGGACAGCGCGGGGCTATCCATTCTTTTTTCAATACCCCGAAACGAATACGATCGATTTTTATCCGGCCTTGCCGCCGCCGGCCTGACCGATGTTCTGGAAGCGCGGTGCCGACAGGATCCCCTGATCAACGGCGGGATCCGCACGAGCGGCACCGATCCCGTCGGCGTGGCCCTGACCTACAAGGTCGCCGCCGAGATCGGCCGCCTCGGAGACAACATCCGGTTTCTCCGGGAACAGATCCGCATCGATCCCTTGTTGCCGCGACTCGTCCGCCTGCCCCGGCATGCCCATTCCGTCTTCATTCATACCCGGTGGGCCTCGGTCGGCGCCATCAGCGAGCCCAATTGCCACCCCGTCGACAACGTTGTCGGCGGTGTTCAGGCCTCCGCCGACGGCATCATCCACGTCTGTTTGAACGGCGACATCGACAACTTCCAAGTCTTAAAAGAGCGGCTCGACCCGGAAGGCCGGGTGCACCCGGACATCACCACGGATACGAAGATCATCCCCCTTCTGATCCAGCACTACCTTCGCCGGGGCATGCCCATCGAAGAGGCGTTTCGTCGCTCCCTCGGCGATTTCGAAGGATCCCACGCCATCTTCATGCACACGGACCTCGCACCGGGAAAACTCTTTCTGGCGCAGCGCGGAAGCGGCCAGGCGATCTTTGTCGGCCTGGCCGACGACCATTTTATGCCGACGTCGGAAGTCTATGGATTCATCGAGGCGACCCAGCGGTTTCTGAAATTGAACGGGGAAAAGGTGGTGCCCGGCCTCTCCGGGCCCACCCAGGGTCAGATCTTCATCCTGGACCAGAATCGAGCCGGCCGTCTGGACGGGATCACCGCGATGTATTACGACGGCACACCGGTTGCGATCGACGAATCCAGGATCCAGACCACCCAGATCACCTCCCGGGACATCAACCGCCAGGGATTCGAGCATTATTTTCTCAAGGAAGTGACGGAATCGCCCCGGAGCGTCGAGCGCACCCTGCAAAACCGCTGGCGCATCGTGGACGAAGAAACCTCCCGATATGTGGTCTCCCTGGACGAGGCGACCGTTCCCCGGCGGATCTGCGACGCCCTGCGCGACGGCCGAATCCGCCGGATTTCGTTTGTGGGCCAGGGAACGGCCGGGGTCGCGGCCCTGGCCTGCGCGGAGATCGCCCGGACCTACCTGGACGATCCCCGGCTCCAGATCGATGCCCTCAAGGCCTCGGAGTTGAGCGGGTTTCAGCTCCAGGGCGGCGCCGGCGATGCAACGATGGCCGATACCCTGGTGGTCGCGATCAGCCAGTCGGGCACAACCACGGACACCAACCGCACCGTGGACATGGTGCGGGAGCGGGGGGCCGCGACCCTTGCCATCGTCAACCGCCGGGATTCGGACCTCACCTTCAAGGTCGACGGGGTGATGTACACGAGCAGCGGCCGCGATATCGAGATGTCGGTCGCCTCGACCAAGGCGTTTTATTCCCAGATCGTTGCCGGCGCGCTGCTGGGGCTCTACCTTGCCGTGGAGACCGGTCGCCGGAATCCGGGATTCGTTTCCGAGGAGGTGCAGCAGTTGCTGCAACTTCCGAATCAGATGCGGGCCGTGCTCGCCATCCAGGACCGCATCCGGGATTCGGCCCGTCGCCTGGCAGCCTCAAAAACCTACTGGGCCACCGTGGGCAGCGGGCCGAACAAGGCCGCCGCCGACGAGATTCGCATCAAGCTGAGCGAATTGTGCTACAAGACGATTTCCTCGGATTTTGTCGAAGACAAGAAACACATCGATCTTTCCTCGGAACCGCTGATCCTGATTTGTGCCGCCGGCACCCGGTCGTCGGTTTTGGGCGACATCATCAAGGACACGGCCATTTTCCAGGCCCACAAAGCCACGCCCATCGTCATCGCCGATGCCGGCGAGACCCGATTCACGCCTTATGCGGCCGATGTCTTTCACGTGCCGGCGGTCGGGGAACACCTGGCGCCGATCCTCAACACCCTGGCCGGTCACCTGTGGGGGTATTACGCGGCGCTTGCGATCAACGACGGATCCCGGTTTTTGTTCGGGTTCCAGGAAGGGTTGAGCGAATTCATCGAAAACGGTCGCAGCGACGGCCTGGACATCTATGAACTGGTTCTGGAAAAGGGCTTCCGGGAAAAAATCGCCGAATTTTACCAAGCCTTCCGGCAGCGCAAGGCATCGGGACAGATGCCGACGGTGCTGGGCCTCGAGGTCTCGGCCGATATCGTCTTGCTGCTCAAATACCTGACCGGCCGGTTGCCGGTGGCCGATTTCGAAATGGACTTCGGCATCCGGGGAACCGCCCGGAACATGATCGATCGGCTTTTCGGACGGCTCTCCGAGGCCATCGGCCGGCT
>JBJKPT010000712.1:0-7724 GCA_046706045.1 Desulfobacterales bacterium | reverse complement strand
CTGAAAGACCTCCCCCTGGTGCACTATTTTCCGGTTCCAAAGAACACCGCCCCTGCGTGATGGCTGGTGAGGGTTCGCCTCCGGTTCATCGCGTTCGCCGGGGTCGACCCTTTCCCTCATGAATCTTCGGCCGGTCAACCCGATAGGCCATGCCGTTTCCTTTAGGCTCGGGCATAAAACCGCCGTTGCCACCCCGGCGCGCGTCGAGGCCCAGAAAATATGCATTCGGACGCTAAATCGTGCGCTTACCCGGAGGGGGCAACAATCGGAAGCCTTGGGGGGTGTCGATATGGGCGACAACGTGTGGTGCGTCCCCGCGCGCCGTCGGCGAAACGGAAAAAGGGTCAGCCAATTCGAGGGATTTGAGCAGACGCCGGATGCGGTCCGGATCGGGATGAAAGAGTTCGAGTTTCACGAGCAAAAGGCCGTGATCCTCGAGCGTCGCCGCCGGGTGATCCGCCGTCTGCCACTGGATCAGGGCCGGGGCGACGCCGCCAAGCGGAGGCAGACCGTCCGCCGGGATGGTGATCCGCCAGTGGAGGTCGTCCCGGCGCATGGGCTCGACATTGCCCAAGTTTTCCGACCCGGCGGAAACCGATGCGTAAATGTCCGGTGTTCGCGCCACCCAGGTGGAGAGCACGGGGGCGGCATCCTCGCCTAGGGTGTCGAGGGCAAACCATCGTGGACGTCCCGGCGACGGCGCCCCCGGGTCGGGGGCGATGACTTCCAGGTAGATGGAATCCCCGAGCCGAAGCAGCCGGTTGTGCGTTCCCATCCGGGGATGGGTCCCTCCCGCCTGGGGTGCAAATCCGAGCGCTTGACGGACAAGCATCGTACCCCTATCCAGCGTGGGTGCGGCGACAACGATGTGGTCGATGAAACAGCGCGGCACGGGATCGCATCCTAAGGATCGAGTTCAAATTTCTTTTGACAATTCAACCCACCGCCCATTCGTGAGGGGCTCCAAGTCCTCGGGTTTCAATCGAAAAACGGCAAACGGGGTGCCGGCGGCCGCCCAGATGACATCATGCTTCTTCAGGTCCGGATCCAGCAGGGTTTCCAGGGGTTCGTTGTGACCAACGGGCGGCACCCCGCCGATCGCGAACCCGACCTTTTCTTTCACATACGTTCCATCCGCCCTGCCCAGTTTCAGGCCCGTTGCCGCTTCGATTTTCGCGACATCCACCCGGTTGGCGCCGGAGGCGATGACAAGAACCGGACGATCCGACGCCTTTTCTCTGAACACGAGGGATTTGGCGATCTGGGAAACATGACACCCGATACTGTCCGCGGCCTCTTGCGCCGTTCGGGTGGAATCGGGAAACTCTTTCACCTGAAAAGCGAATCCCTTTTCTGCAAGAAATTCCTGCACGCGTTTCGCACTGCTTTTTAGCGCTGGCTTCATCCATTCGCTCCGTATTTTATTCCTGGAAAAAACCTCCCACGGCAAACGCATCCCCCGGCGCGTCCGGATGCTTCGCCGGTTTGCTCGGGGTGGATTTCCGGGTCGATCGTCACTATCTTCATGGTAAAGAAAGGCCTATGGGGCCGTAACCATCAACCGATAGGAGATTCGCCATGTATTCCTATCAATTGCCAAACACATCTGCTTCCTGGGATTGGCATCTGACGAAGCCGGCCTTCCCGTGGATGGGCCGCAGCAAGATCCGTCCGATGACCGTCGTTAAAGCGATCCTCAGCCCCGAGCCAAGCGATGGGTTCGCTTCCACCCTGCCCGTTGAGATCCGCGAGACGGCGTGGTTCGGCCCGGTCAAGACGGTGTTCTGGATCGTCGCCTCGATTGCGATCGCATTGTTTTTGGCGACGATTTGCAGCTGATCGGGGTCATACCTTTTCGTCCTTGATGAGGGACACTCCCGGGATCACGGTGCGGGTGCTGGTGACCCCCTGGATCTTGCGGATGTTTTCCGAAACGAACTGGGAGATGATCTCGGCGTCCGAGGTGAGAAAATCCCGGGTCAACTCGATCTTGATGAGGATGTCGATGTCGCCGTTGACCGAATGGACTTCTCTCACCTCATCAAGGGCAAAGATTTTATCGAGAATGCGATCCTCGTTTTTGGCCTTCACGTTTAAAAGCACGAAGGCGGTAATCCCGCGATGCATTTCCGGATACTCGGTTTCTTTTAGTCCTGCCATTTTCTCCCGAAACGCCTCCATGCTCTTGGGAATCAGCCGATCGATGGTTACACCGTACTTTCGGCTGCGGCCCAACTCCCATTGGTGATAGGAAATGTAGGCGAAGAGATCCGCCAGGGTTCGGCTGGGGAAATAGTCGAGGAGCCGCCCCCGCTGGATGATCCCGGTGAGCGGCGTGTAAATCGATTCGTACCAATCCCTGGCCGCTGCGGGAAGCTCGACGGGCGTACGGCCCTGGGAGTTCAGCCACTGTTGGTGTTCGCCGATCTGGCGCCGCAGATAGGCATACTGTCCCACCTCGGTCAAATCGATATCGGCGGTAAGCCCCGTTTCTTCCAGGAAACCGCTCTTTTCCCGGTAGAGAATGTTTTCCAGGGACAGCTTCGAAGGGATGAACTCGACGATCTGGGCCGCGATATCCTCACGTCCCAGGGCCTTTGCCGCCGCGATGCGGTGGTTGCCGTCAAGGACGTAGTATTCGTCCTTGATCTGGTAGAGCTTGACCGGCGGCAGACGTTTGCCCTTGCGCATGGCCTCCTTGATCGCCTCCAGCCGATCCGAGGGCATGTGGGGCCGGGGCCGGAAACGGCCGTCGAAATCCAGATAGCGGCCGACACTGCCGACGATCTTTTCCACCGGTACGGTGCGCGTGCCCCGCTGCACGGTGTCAAAGGCCTCTTCCCGGGCCTGATCCGCCATGAAGCTCTTCACCGTTTCCCTGGAATCGGTGTCGGCATCGTGTCCGAGGCGGCCGGCCAAAAGCCGGTCAATCCATCCGACCATCATCGATCTCCGCGACAATGTGCCCAAAAGAATTGATGACCAAGGTTTCGTTCACCCGGGACATCCGCTCGGCGGCCTTGTTGAAAACCGCGTGGATGTGGCCGTGAAAAAAAAACCGCGGGGCATACCGGGCGATCAGTTGCCGGAAACAGAGAAACCCGCGGTGGGGCCGATCTTCGGCGTCGTGAATGTGGCGGGGCGGGGCGTGGGTAACGATGATATCCGCCCCGTCCTGCCACCAGAGATTTGGCCGTAACCGCCGGATGATGGCCTGCATCTCTTGTTCCGTATACTGATACGGTCCGCCATTGTACCACCGGGAGCCCTCCAGGCCCAGAAACGTCAGCCCCCGAAAACGCACCAGCCGGCCGTGGATGTCTTGGCAGCCTTGGGGCGGGCTGGTCGCATAACGCAGGTCGTGGTTTCCGCGGACGTAAAACAGGGGGGCATCAAAACGGTCGACCAGCAAGGTCAAATATTCCGGCGGCAGATCCCCACAGGAGATGATCAGATCGATTTTCGGGAACCGGCCGCGATCGAATCGATCGGTCAGAGCCGGGTCGACCGCGTCGGAAACCGCCAACACATGCATAGGTCGTATCCGCAGACAAACCGGTTCAGTTGGAAATACGATACCCCATCCCGACAAGGCATCGTGTGGCCCCCACGGATGCGCCATGCGGCGCGCGTTCCCGGCGGCTTGCCACGCTCATCGAGGCAATCGCACCGTTTCGAGGATTCGAATTCATCGCCCCCAATTCTGAAATCGCGACGCCGGATCGCCCGTGGATGGACACTACATATCTTTTTGGCGCCGAAAACACAACGGTGCGGCCCGCCGTCCATGGATCGAATCTTCCGGTTTTCAGGCGTCGGCTTCCAGGCAGTGCTTGGACAGGTGCTGATCGAATTCCACGGGGTAGCAACCGTCGTAGCAGGCCTTGCAGAAATGGTTTTCGGGATCCGAAATGCCGGTGGCGGCAAGCATTCCCTCCTGGCTGAGGTAATACAGCGAGTCGAGTCCGAGAAAATCACGCAGCTCCGGAACCGAAAGCTTTGCCGCGATGAGCTCGCCTTTGGTGGAAAAATCGATTCCGTAGTGGCAGGGAAAGCGGTGAGGCGGGCAGGAGATGCGCATGTGGACCCGTTTGACCCCGAGTTCGCGCAAGGCCCGGACCCGGGTGCGGGCCGTGGTGCCGCGGATGATGGAATCTTCGATGATGATGATGTCTTTTCCCTTGAGCAGTTCCTTCACCGGGTTGAGTTTGACGCGGACCCCGAAGTCGCGCATGCTCTGGGAGGGCTGGATGAACGTGCGCCCGACGTAGTGGTTTCGGATCATGCCCATCTCAAAGGGGATCCCCGAGGCCTCGGAATATCCGATGGCCGCGTAGTTGCCCGAATCGGGAAAGGGCATGACGAGGTCGGCATCCACGGGGGCCTCCCCGGCCAGGCGCCGGCCATGGGCCTTTCGCATCTGGTAAACGTTCAACCCCTGGATGGTGGAATCCGGCCGTGCAAAATAGATGTACTCGAAGATGCACAGGGCCCGGCGCGGACTCGGCGGATGGGGCCATAGGCTCTTCACCCCGTCTTCGTTGATGATGACGATCTCGCCCGGCTCCACCTCCCGGACATACTCCGCGCCCACCAAATCCAAGGCGCAGGTCTCCGAGGCCAGGACGTAGTGTCCGTTGATCTTTCCCAGGCACAGAGGCCGGAACCCGAGAGGATCCTTGATGCCGATCACTTCGCCCCGGCTGGTCAAGACCACGAACGAGTAAGCCCCTTTCAGGGCGGTGACGCTGCTTTTAAGGGCTTCTTCCAGGCCGCCTTTGAGATTTCTCACCAGCAGGTGAAGGAAGATTTCGCTGTCCATGGTGGTCTGAAAGATCGCCCCGGCGTTTTCCAGCTCGGCTTTCAGGGTGTGAGCATTGACGAGGTTTCCGTTGTGGGCCACGGCATAGGATTTGCCGCGATGGCGGACCACGAAGGGTTGGGCATTGTTCAGCACGGAACTGCCGGTGGTGGAGTAGCGGACATGGCCGATGGCGCTGCCGCCCCCCAGGGCGGTGAGCTTCGAATCGTCAAAGACTTCCGAGGCAAGCCCCATGCCTTTGTGAAAACACATTTCCTCATCGCGGCTCACGGCGATGCCAGCACTCTCCTGGCCCCGGTGCTGAAGGGCGTAAAGACCGAAATAGGCAAGGGTGGCGGCTTCGGGATGGCGATAGATTCCGAAAACGCCACAGGCTTCGCGGGGTTTGTCCGGATGGTTCACGGGTATTTTCTCCAAAACGACGGTTTCTCAAGCGCCGCGGCGGGGCGGTGCCTCCCTGCCGGATGCGTGTAGCGGGACCCGAGCACGCTCGCCAATCCCGGCTTCAGGTCCTCTAATCCCTCGATTCCGATAATGCAACCCCGGGGTGGGGAATCCTCGGTCAATTGATTTCGCCCGCGGTTCATGTCTTCGGCAGATTCAAATCTCCGGCCCCGGCAATCCTCCTACCGGTGATATTCCTGCAGGGTCATCACATCCAGCGGGGCCTGTCGCAGGGCTGCAATGGCCTTTGCCACGGCCTGTGCCCCGGCAATGGTGGTGACGTAAGGAATCTTGAATTTCAATGCGGCCCGCCGGATCTCGTAACCGTCCCGACGGGTGCGGCTCCCGGAGGCCGTGTTGATGATCAACTGGATGTCACCGTTTTTGATCATGTCCGCGGCGTTCGGCCTGCCCTCGCTCACCTTGTGGATGCGTTCGCTTTCGACCCCGTTTTCGGAAAGAAAATCCGCGGTGCCGCGGGTGGCCACGACGGAAAATGCCATCTTCGAAAAATCCCGGATCACGGAAAGCACCGCCGCCTTGTCCCGATCGTTTACCGAGACGAAAACCCGTCCGGCGGTGGGCAATTTCTGCCCGGCCCCGAATTGGGCTTTGGCAAAGGCCGCGCCGAAGCAGGCGGCGATGCCCATGACCTCGCCGGTGGATTTCATTTCCGGACCCAGCAGGATGTCGACCTCGGGAAACCGGTCAAATGGGAGCACGGCCTCCTTGACCGACACATGGGTCGGCACCACCTCGGTAACGAGCCCGAGATCCGCTAGCCGGCTGCCGAGCATGACCTTTGTGGCGAGTTTTGCCAGCGGCACCCCGGTGGCCTTGCTGACAAAGGGCACCGTGCGCGAGGCCCGGGGGTTGACCTCCAGGACGTAAAGCCGTCCGACCTTTACGGCATACTGGACGTTCATCAGGCCGATCACCACCAGTTCCGCGGCCATGGCCTTGGTGGCGGCCATGATCTCGGCAAGGAGTTCCTGCGGAACCGAGCGCGGCGGCAGGACACAAGCCGAATCCCCGGAATGGATCCCAGCCTCTTCGATGTGCTCCATCACCCCGCCGATGATGGTTCGGGTGCCGTCGGAAATGGCGTCGACATCGAATTCCAGGGCATTTTCCAGGAACTTGTCGATCAGCACGGGATGCCCCGGCGAGGCCTCGATCGCAAGCCGCGTGAAGGCGATGAGGTCCTCCCGGTCGTAGACGATTTTCATGGCCCGACCCCCGAGGACGTAGGAGGGGCGGACAATGACCGGATAACCGATGGCCTCGGCCACCCGGATGGCGCCCTCGATGGTCATGGACGTGCCGTTTTCCGGCTGGACCAGGCCGAGCTTTTTCAGCATGACCTGGAACTGCTCCCGGTCCTCGGCCGGATCGATGCTCTCGGGCCGGGTGCCGATGATGGGGACTCCGGCGGCGGCAAGCTCCGTTGCGAGGTTGAGCGGGGTCTGGCCCCCGAACTGCACGATGACCCCGGTCGGTTTTTCGGTCTCGACGATGTGCAGCACATCCTCGCAGGTGAGGGGTTCGAAGTAGAGCTTGTCCGAGGTGTCGTAGTCGGTGCTCACGGTTTCCGGGTTGGAGTTGACCATGATCGACTCGATCCCCATCTCCCGCAGGGCGAATGAGGCGTGGACGCAGCAGTAGTCGAACTCGATGCCCTGCCCGATGCGGTTCGGGCCACCGCCCAGAATCATCACCTTCCGCCGCTCACTGACCCGGGCCTCGTTTTCGGTCTCGTAGGTGGAGTAATAATACGGGGTCGTTGCCTCGAACTCGGCGGCACAGGTGTCGACGAGCTTGTAGACCGGCCGCAGCCCCATGCCGTAGCGCATCGCCCGTACCGCTTTTTCCGTGCTGCCGATGCCGTGGGCGATCTGGATGTCGGAGAATCCCCAGCTTTTCGCGAGGCGAAAGAGGTCCGGGTCGATGGCCGGGCCGGCCGCCGATATCCGGGCCTCGAGGTCCACGATCTGTTTGAGCTGGTGGATGAACCAGGGATCGATTCCGGTCAGCTCGTAGATCAGCTCGATCGCCATGCCGGCTTTCAGCGCGTGGCGCAAGTAAAAAACCCGCTTGCTGTTCGGGGTGGCAAGCTTTTGCTCGATGTCCTCCCGGCTCAAGGGACCGCCCCCCTCCGCGGTAAAATCCTTGCCGTCGCCTCCCAGGCCGTGGCGGCCGATCTCGAGACCCCGCAGCCCCTTCTGGAGGGCTTCCTTGAAATTGCGGCCGATGGCCATGGTCTCACCCACGGATTTCATGGCCGTGGTGAGCACATCCGGGGTTTCGGGAAATTTCTCGAAAGCCCATCGGGGGATCTTCACCACGCAGTAGTCCAGGGTCGGCTCGAAGGAGGCCATGGTCTCGCCGGTGATGTCGTTCGGGATCTCGTCGAGGGTGTAGCCCACGGCGAGCTTCGCGGCGATCTTGGCGATGGGGT